>JAPUJD010000224.1 GCA_027296385.1 Acidobacteriota bacterium
ATCGAGCCAAGGACACGAAGCTCGGCCGTGAGGTGGCGATCAAGCTGCTGCTTGAGGAGGTGTCCGCAGACCCCGAGCGGATAGCCCGCTTCGAGCGCGAAGCACGAGTGCTGGCCTCGCTCAACCACAGCAACATCGCGACACTTTATGGTTTCGAGCAGGAAGGCGACACGAGCTTCCTGGTCATGGAGGTTGTGGAGGGCGAGACACTCGCCGACCGCATTAAGCGCGGTGCGATTCCGGTCGAGGAGGCGCTGAGGCTCTTTGTGCAGATCGCCGAAGGTCTCGAAGCTGCTCACGAGAGGGGTGTCATCCACCGTGACTTGAAGCCCGCCAACATCAAGATCGGGAACGATGGCAACGTCAAGATCCTCGACTTCGGGCTCGCCAAGGCAACGGCTCCGGCTGAGGTGTCGGACTCGGACCCCTCCCAGTCGCCCACCATCACCGCTGCCGGCTACGACCGCACCCGTCAGGGCCAGATCCTCGGTACCGCAGCGTACATGTCCCCGCAGCAGGCTCGGGGGGATGCCGTTGAGCATCGAGCCGACATCTGGGCGTTCGGCGCCCTACTTTTTGAGGTGCTGACGGGGCAGAGGGCGTTCTCCGGCGACCGTGCTACCGATGTTCTGGCGTCGGTGATGAAGGACGATCCCGATTGGGATCTGCTACCCGACACGACACCGAGGCCACTGCGCAAGCTGCTGCAGCGGTGCCTGGAGAAGTCGATTCGGAATCGGCTGCAGTCGATCGGCGATGCACGCCTTGATCTGCTCGACGCGCTGCGTGCGCCCGTGGCGGAGGCCAAGGGTGCCGGCCGCCCCGACCGGCGCTCGGTGACCACGGTCGCGGCGGCCGCCGTGGTCGGTGCGGTCGTTGCGGGAGTCTCGGTGGGGGTTCTGATACGAGGAGGAGGCGAGATCGCGGAGGGCGATCGCCCGCTGACTCATGTGTCCCTGGCGCTCCCGCCCGGAACGCTCCTCTTCGAGGGGCCGGGCTCCAGCGTCGTCCTGTCTCCCGACGGCCGCGCGGTCGTGTTCGGCGCCTATGGAGACGGAGAGGACGCGGACGGGCTCTACTACCGCCGACTGAGCGAGTCCACCGCGTCGCTTCTGACCGGGTCCAAGGGTGGCCGAGCGCCGACGTTTTCTCCCGACGGCAAATGGGTGGCCTTCTTCGCCGACGACGAGCTCCAGAAGGTGGCGGTCGATGGCGGCCTCCCGGTGGCTCTGCAGCGAGTGCAGGGCACTGCTTCCGGCGTCGCATGGGCTCCGGATGACACTCTCATCTACGCCGATCGCGGAGGCTTTCCCCTGGCGCAGATCCCCGCCGCCGGTGGGGAGCCGGTGGCACTGACGGTGCTCGGGCCCGATCACATCGATCATCGCTGGCCCGCAATCAGCCCCGACGGTAGGGTGCTGCTCTACACGGCCTGGCGGGGCTCGCTCGAAGACGCTCAGCTCGTGGCCCACTCGCTGGAGACCGGCGAGTCGAAGGTCGTGACGACTGGGACCCAGGGCCGGATCGCTCCTGGCGGCTTTCTGATCTTCGCTCGTCGAGACTCGCTGTGGGCGGTGCGCTTCGAGCCCGACCGTCTGGAGACCGTAGGCTCGGAGGCGCCGATCTTGGACGAGGTCGCGGTCATGGGAGCCGGTGCGGCCCACTACGATATCGCTGCCGACGGCTCCCTGGCCTTCGCTCCCACTCTTGCGGGGCTGAACCTGCAGCTGCTGCAAATCGAGCGCAACGGGTCTCGCAAAGCGATCCCCTGGCTCGAGGTCCGCGACTGGTTCACCTCGGTGCGGGTGTCGCCGGACGGGCGCCGCCTGGCCGTCGGTCGAGGAAACCCCGGTGCGCCGGACCTGTGGGTGTACGACATCGAGCGAGGGAGCGGCAACCGACTCGATACCGGCTCTTACTCCGGTGTCTGGAGCCCCGACGGTCGGCAGCTGGCCTACGCCAAGGGGCGGGGTGCGGACCAGGAGAGCATCTGGGTGGCCCCCGCCGACGTGTCCGCCCAAGCGAAGCTTGTCCTGGGCGGCGACGAGCGCAAGATTCCCACCAGCTGGTCGCCCGATGGACGCGTCATTCTCTACAACCAGACAACCCTCGAGAGCCGCAACGACATCATGGCCTTCGACGTCGACGACGGAACGACCTCTACCTTCCTCTCGACGCCGAGCGACGAGAATGAAGCCGTCTTTTCCCCCGACGGCCGGTGGGTCGCCTACACGAGCGACGAATCGGGGCGGCGTGAGGTCTTCGTGCGGCCCTTCCCGGGCCCCGGTCCCAAGCACGGGGTGTCGATCGGCGGTGGACGGTTTCCGATCTGGTCGCGGCACCGCGACGTTCTCTACTACCTCGGCCAGTCGGGATTGATGGAAGCCGAGCTCGAACGCGGGAACGAGGGCATTCGGATCGGCCGTCCCGAGCTGCTCTTCGAGGTGAGCGCGTACACTCCGGTCGGCGGTTTCGTGTCGGGCATCTTCGACGAGTGCCCCGACGGAGAGTGTTTCTTCGTCGTGGTGCGTGACGACGCGCAGATCCCTCTCCGTCTCGTGCAGGGATGGGCGTGGCAGCTACCGGCATTGCTCGACGCCGCGGATTTACATCGATGAGGAGGGTTGGGTTAGGGGCGTTTCGGCGCCCGACGCAACTGAAGCGCCTCGTGCCCACCGACTGAAGCGTGTCGCAAAATGTGGCGCAAGGCGACACGAATAGCTGAACAGCGATAGACCCCGAAATCGGCGCGATGTCGCCTTTCCAGGTGGAGCACGACATGACGAATCGAGGCTCTGAGCCGCTGATCCCACCGTCCGGGGGATAGGATGCTGCTCGATTCATGCAGCTAGAAGCAGGCACTCGTCTCGGCCACTATGAAGTGCTCTCCTCTCTCGGTGCGGGGGGCATGGGAGAGGTCTATCGAGCTAGGGACACGAAGCTGGGTCGCGAGGTCGCGATCAAGCTGCTCTTGGAGGAGGTGTCGACGGACCCGGAACGGCTCGCGAGGTTCGAGCGGGAGGCACGCGTACTCGCCTCGTTGAACCACAACAACATCGCCACCCTCCACGGCTTCGAGAAGGAAGGCGATACCAGCTTTCTGGTCATGGAGCTGGTCGAAGGCGAAACTCTGGCGGATCGGATCAAGCGAGGGGCGATACCGGTCGATGAGGCGCTCCCGCTCTTTCTCCAGATTGCAGAGGGTCTAGAGGCAGCGCACGAGAAGGGGGTCATCCACCGAGACCTCAAGCCCGCCAATATTAATGTTAGCGATGACGGTCAAGTGAAGATCTTGGACTTCGGACTCG
>JAPUJD010000225.1 GCA_027296385.1 Acidobacteriota bacterium
GAGGAAGAGCCCTGGGTGCTGAACGAGATCCGGGAAGCCCGCGCGCGCGGCCTCGACACGGTGCTAGTGCTCCGGGTGGCGCTCGATCACGCCTTCTCGCGCAACAAGTTCTACTGGCACGGCATGATCGCGCCGCGCGACGACACCACGCTCGACGAGTGGTTCGCGCGCTACAGCCGCTTCGTGCTCGAGTGGGCCGAGATTGCCCAGCGCGAGGGCGTTGCGGTCCTGGCCGTGGGCAGCGAGCTCAATTCGATGACCAACACCATCGAGCTCGACGAGCTGCCGGGTCTCGAGGAGTACTACGCCAATCCCGAGAAGGTGGCGAAAGAGAACGAAAAGCTGCTCGAGCACCAGGACGCGATCGAAGAGAAACACCTCTTCGTCCGGGGCTACGATCCCGCGGGGTCGCTCGGTACTTTTCTCGACGAGAGGTCGCTGGCGGAGCGGCGTTGGGCCGAGCAGGTGGCCTACTTGCAGCGGGAAGATCCGTTGGCGGCGATCAATCAGCGCCGTCGCGCGCTCGACGTCATGTGGCGCCGGCTCATCGAGCAGGTACGCCAGCGCTACAGCGGCCAGGTGACGTACGCCGCCAATTTCGATCAATACGAGTTCGTCTCGTTCTGGGACGAGCTCGACCTCATCAGCGTCAATGCCTACTTCCCCTTGCGCCGCCACTATCTGCCGGCTCTCGATCCAGCGGGGATGGCGGCGCTTCTAGAGTCACGTTGGTTTGTGCGGCTCCAGCGCCTCGACGAGTTCCGACGCCGTCGCGGCCTGCCCGAGCATCGATTCCTGTTCACCGAGCTCGGCTACGTCCGGCGGGCGAACTCGACGATCGAGCCCTGGGCCGCCCACGGCTTCTCGGTCCTGCCGTCACCCGCCGGCGAGCGACTCGTCATCTGGCAGGAGGAGCCCGAGGATCTCGTCGAGCGGGCGTTGGCGGTTCGGGGCCTCTACCGAGCCAACGTAGCGCTTGGAGGCGATCTCCTGGCCGGGCTGCTCTACTGGAAGCTCTCCACCGAGCCGGCCCACGCCGCCATCGAGCCCTTCGTCTTGATCCTGGACTCGGGCGATCCGCTGGAGGCGGAGCTGGCCGGTTTCACTCGCCGGCTGCCCTGGGACTGGCTGCGACGGCGAGTGACTCGGCGCTAGCCGTTGGCTGCCGCCGGGGATGCCGCGGTTGAGCCCGCGGGCGTGGCCTTGCCGAGAGGCTTCGCTGCCGGCCTGTCCCGATCCCCCTTCTCTTGGTGTTTGGGGGGAGGCTCCATGTCGATCGAGCCGCGGAATTTGGCCCCGTTCTCGAGGGTGACGCTCGGCGCGGTGATGTTGCCCTCGAGCTTGCCGGAAGACCGGATGGTGATCTGCTCCTCGCCGTACAGATTGCCCTTCACCTCGCCCTCGACGCAGATGCTGCGGCTGAAGATGTCGGCCTTGATGCGTGCGCTCTTGGCGATGAACAAGCTGTGCTTCTCGAGCCGGATGGTGCCCTTCACCGAGCCCTCGATTTGGAGGTCCTCGCTCCCGGTCAGGTCGCCCTTGATGGAAATCGAGGGGCCGAGGGTCGAAGGCCGTGAGCCGCCGCCGCTTTGGGGCCTGGGGCTTGCCGATGCCGGCTCGGGGTCTTGACTGCGGTTCCACGCCATGAGGCTGCGTCCTTTCGCAATACGCCGGAGGGCCGGCTCGAGAGAGCTGACTACGGATGCCTGAGAGAACGCTCGATTGTTGAACGATTTCCCAAGCCGACCCTCCGTCGGTTTCTAGTTCGATTGAGTTGCCGCTCGGTCTCCCCTCTCAGTCGGTCGTGGCTCTCTTTGGAGCAGGACTCGTGCCGGATCGGTCGAACGGGCGTAACCTCCGCATTTCTCGCGGTTAGGCTCGCCGCTCGGGCCAGCGAACGATTGCCAGACGGAGCGGTCACTAGGGAGGATTTCCCTAGTTCCCCACCCGTCGAGGGTTGGAGGTCTAGCCCCGAACTACTGGGCTCGGCGCCGCGGACTTCACCTGGCCGCGTCCGAAGAGCTTGCGTCGGCCGTAGACGATGAGGGCCTCGCGGGAATTCCACAAATGTGGTGTATCGTTGTGGAAACCGTCATACAGCTACGCTGGGGGGTGTGAACTTGACGGACCAGGGGAACAGGAGCGACCGATGACGGATGAACGGCGAGAAAGGCCTCGCCGGCAGGTCGTGGGCGTCAGGTTGCAGTCACCAACGCTCAACGGTCGGATCCTCGATGTCAGCGGGCGCGGCATCGGCATCGAGACGCCACAGTGTGTCGCGGCCGGAGACCTCCACGAGGTGATGATCACCTACGGCGGCAAGAGAGTGACCGCCGAAGGTGCGGTCAAGTGGAGCCGCCGCGCTGCCGAGCTTCTCGTCGGCCAGTGCGAAGTGCCGGTGTTTCGCGCCGGCATCGAGCTCAACCACCCGTCGCGCTACGCCGCGCGATAGGCCACTAGCTCAACCTTCGCCGTCGCGCCCCGTAGTAGGGGACAAGCGAGGCTCCGGGCTGCAGGCTTGCGTCACCGACGGAGCTCAGGCATTCTTGACCCTCTGCTGTTCACCCCAGAGGAGACACAAAGATGCTTGGCAAGACTCTCTCGAGCGCACTCGCTCTGACGCTGTTGCTCACCCTTCCGGCCCTGGCTCAGATCATCGACGCGCAAGAAGAAGGCACACTCCCCCTACTGTCGCTCGAGGAGGTGCTCGAGAACTACTACGACGCCATCGGCGGTGAAGAGGCCTGGCTCGAGGTCGAGAGCCTGAAGATGACCGGCACGATGATGATGGGGCCCGGGATGGAGGCTCCGTTCACGGTCTACTCTCAGCGTCCGGACAAGCAGCGCCTCGAGTTCACCTTCCAGGGCATGACCGGTGTTCAGGCGCTCGATGGCGACGATGCCTGGATGCTCATGCCGTTCCTGGGCAAGACCGAGCCCGAGGCGATGCCCGAGGAGATGGCGAAGCAGATGAAGGATCAACTCGACATCGAGGGCGCCCTCATCAACTGGGCATCGAAGGGACACGTGCTCGAGATGTTGGGCCCGGGCGAGGCCCAGGGGACCGAGGCCTACATGATCAAAGCCACTCTCGCCAGCGGCACCGAGCAGCTCTACTATCTCGACGCCGAGGCCTTCGTGCCGTTCATGCTGGAAAGCAGTAGCATCATGCAGGGTCAAGAGGTCGAGACGGAGACGATCTTCAGCGACTTCAAGGAGGTCGAGGGCCTCATGCTGGCGCACTCGATCGAGAACCGCCCCAAGGGGCAGCCCGGCGGCCAGGTGATCACCATCGAGTCGATCGAGGTGGGGCTGGATCTCAGCGACATCCAGTTCGCCATGCCGGCCTCGACGGCGGAAGAAGAAGTTGCCGAGTAGTTTCGATCCCCACGCCGTCCATCGATCCGAGGGCCGATGGCGGCCGCCCGAGGGCCGCCGTCGCCGCCTGTGGAAAAAACACGAGGAGTAGTCATGCGAGGCAAGAGACGTCTCTTGATGTCGGCGGCCATTCTGTTGGCCGGCGGGCCGCTGCTGGCAGCGGTGAAGATCGACTCCAACACCTTCGGCGGCTTGCGAGCCCGGTCGATCGGCCCGGCGACGATGAGTGGCCGGGTCGCGGCGCTCGACGCCGTGGCCGAAGACCCGTTGACGATCTATGTCGGCGCCGCCAGCGGCGGCGTCTGGAAGAGCGAGAACGCTGGCGTCACCTTCGAGGCGGTCTTCGACGACTATACACAGTCGATCGGCGCCATCCGCATCGATCCTTCGGACCCGGAGACCGTCTGGGTCGGCACCGGCGAGCCCTGGGTCCGCAACTCGACCTCGGTCGGCACTGGCATCTACAAGACCACGGACGGCGGCAGCACCTGGGAGCTCAAAGGTCTCGGCGACTCGGAGCGCATCGCGCGCATTCGCATCAGTCCGGCCGACGGCGATACGCTCTACGTCTGCGCCATGGGTCACCTGTGGGACGCCAATGAGGAGCGCGGCGTCTACAAGACGACCGACGGCGGCGACAACTGGGAGCGCGTGCTCTACATCGACGACGGCACCGGCTGCGCGGATCTCGACATGGACCCACAGGATCCCGACGTGCTCTACGCCGGGATGTGGGAGTTCCGCCGCTCGCCCGACTTCTTCAACTCCGGCGGCCCGGGTAGCGGCCTCTACAAGTCGACCGACGCTGGGGCGAGCTGGACCGAGTTGACCAACGGACTGCCAGCGGGTGACAAGGGACGCATCACCGTCGCGGTGGCCCCTTCACGGGCCAACCGGATCTACGCCGTCGTCGAGGCAGACGACACCTGGCTCTACCGCTCGGACGACACCGGCCACTCCTGGAAGAAGGTCAACGCCTCGCTCAATGTCGCGATGCGGCCGTTCTACTTCGGCCACATGGTCGTCGATCCCAACGATTACAACCGCGTCTACAAGCCCGGCCTGACCTTCGGCATCTCGGATGACGGCGGCAAGTCGTTCAGTGGTCTCTTCGGGCCCGGAGGCAATATCCACAGCGACATGCACGCGGTCTGGATCAACCCGCACAATTCGAACGAGATTCTCGTTGGCACGGACGGCGGCGTCTACCAGTCCTTCGACAAGGGCAACCACTTCCTCTTCCTGGCCGCGCTGCCGATCTCCCAGTTCTACGAGGTCGGCTTCGACATGGAATGGCCGTACAACGTCTACGGCGGCTTGCAGGACAACGGTACCTGGATGGCACCGTCGCGCTCCGGCGGCGGCATCCTCAACAGCCAATGGCTCAACATCGGATTCGGCGACGGCTTTCACGCCTACCCCGACCCGACCGCGCCGAACATCGTCTACGTCGAGTACCAGGGCGGCCAGATCCTGCGCTACCACCGCGACACCGGCCAGATCAAACAGATCAAGCCCTACCCGACGGCCGGCGAGCCGGACCTGCGCTGCAGCTGGAACACGGCGATGCACCTGTCGCCGAACAACCCGGGCACGCTCTATGTCGGCTGCCAGTACCTCTTCCGCTCGTCCGACAAAGGCGAGTCGTGGGAGCGAATCTCGCCCGATCTGACGACCGACGATCCGGCGCGCCAGCGCCAGAAGGAGTCGGGCGGCCTCTCCATCGACAACTCGACGGCCGAGAACAACACGACGATCTACTCGATCAGCGAGTCGCCGCTCGACGGCGAGGTACTCTGGGTCGGTACCGACGACGGCAATGTGCAGCTCACTCGCAACGGGGGCGCCACCTGGGACAACGTCGGCGCCAATATCGAGGTGCCCGCGGGTCTCTGGGTCTCCTTCGTCGAGGCCAGCCCGCACGACGCCGCTACGGCGTTCGTCACCATCGACGGTCATCGCAGTGGCGACCCGGCCCCCTACGTCTTCAAGACCACCGACAACGGCGCCACCTGGCAGTCCCTCGTCACCGACGCGATCGAGGGCTATGCCCACGTCGTACGCCAGGATCTCGAGAATCCCGAGCTGCTGTTCCTGGGCACCGAGTTCGGCCTTTTCATCTCGCTCGATGGGGGCGCACAGTGGGCACGCTTCGAGGGCGGGGTCCCCAAGGTGGCGGTGCGCGACCTCGACATCCATCCGCGCGAGCACGACCTGATCATCGGCACGCACGGGCGCGGCATCTACATCCTCGACGACCTGACCCCGGTGCGGGCGTTGACCAGCGAGATGCTGGAAGCCAAACTGGCGATTCTGCCTGGCCGGCCGGCGGTGCAGTTCCTGAGCTCCCAGACCCAGTCGTTCAACGGCGACCAGGAGTTCGTCGGCTCGAGCCTGGGCGAGGTGGCGAGCATCTTCTACTACCAAAAGAAGCGCCACCTCTTCGGCGACATGAAGGTCGAGATTTTCGGCCAGGATGGCGAGCTGATCTCCACCCTGCCGGCCGGCAAGCGGCGCGGGCTCAACCGCGTCGACTGGCCGATGCGGCTGAAGGCGCCGAAGATGCCTCCAGCCACAGTCCTGACCTTTGTCTTCCAGGGTCCTCGCGTGCCCGAAGGTCAGTACACCTACAAGATCACCAAAGGCAAGCTGACGCTCGAGGGCGTGGTCGAACTGGTGCCCGATCCGCGGGGCAACTACTCGGCCGAGGATCGAGCCCTGCAGCAAGAGGTCGCCCTCCAGCTCTACGACGACCTCGAGGACCTGACCTACCTCGTCGACGCCCTGATCGACCTGCGGGATCAGACCCACGAGCGCGCAGAGGGCGCCAAGGCTTCCACTGCCAAACGGCTCTCGAGCTACGCCGACGAGCTCGAGGCCCTGCGCGGTTCGCTGGTTTCGACCAGTGACGCGGGCTGGCTCTCCGGCGACGAGAAACTACGCGAGCATCTGGCCGACGTCTTCGGCGGCATCGCCGGCTTCGACGGCCGGCCCACCCAGTCGCAGATCGACCGCACCGCCGCGCTGGCCGAGGAACTCGACGCGGCGAAGGGCCGGTTCGCCGAGCTCACCGGTGCGAGCAGCATCGAGGCTCTCAACCGGCGGCTGGTCGAGCCGCTGGCCCTGATCAGTCGCGAGCAATGGGACGAGGACCATGAGAAGAAGGGTGCCGGCACGACGAGCCTGAAGCCGCACCGTCTCCAGGAGCTGATGGACGGCGGCTGGGTGATTGGCCTCAGGCGTTAGCCGGGGCGGTCGCTCGCCAGGCGGTACCCCTCACCGGGACACTAGCCACCCGGCGGGTCACCCGCGATCAGTCCTCGAGCCACGGGTCGCTATCCGTCAACGAGACCGCGCACGACCGCGTCGGCCAGCGCGGGCCGGACCTCGTGTATGAGCTTGTTGTCTCGGGTCGGGTGAACGCGGTTGGTCAGCAGGATGACGAAGACCTCGCGCTGGGGATCTATCCACAGCGAGGTTCCGGTGAAGCCGGTGTGCCCGAAGGAGTCGGGCGAAAAGAGGGTGCCGGCGGAGGAGCCCTCCGTCGACTTGGTGTCCCAGCCGAGCGCTCGCGTCGACTGGGGGACACCGGCGCTTCGGATGAACTCGGCCAGAGTCTTGCGGGAGACGATCCGACGACGCTCGAACACCCCGTCGTCGAGGATCGTCTGCGCCAGGCGGGCCAGGTCGCCGGCGGCGCCGAAGAGGCCGGCGTGAGGCGCGACGCCGCCCAAGGCGAAGGCGTTCTCGTCGTGGACCTCGCCGTGGATGAGCCGACCCCGCCAGTCCGGGTCTTTCTCGGTCGGGGGGATGCGCTCCAGAAGCTCCGCTCCGGGATTGAAGAGCGTCTGGTTCATGCCGAGCGGCTCGAAGACCCGGTTCCTGACGAACGCATCCAACGGCTCATCGGCGGCACGCTCCAGGATTTCACCCAAGAGGATCATCCCGAGGTCGCTGTAGAGCGATTTGCTAGCGGGCTCGTAAACCAGATCCATCGCCTGGATGTACTTCACGTAGGCGGCCTTGCCTTTGAGCTCCAGGTAGAGGGGAGCCCACCAGTCGATGCCCGAGGCGTGGGTCAGCAAGTGCCGTACCGTGACCTTCTCTTTGCCGGGACCGACGAATAGCGGCAGGTACTCCTGGACGAGGGCGTCGAGATCGACGCGACCCTCGTCGACGAGGATCATCGCCATCGTCGTCGTGGCGACGACCTTTGTCAGGCTCGCCAGGTCGTAGAGAGTCTCGGTCGTGGCGTCGTCGGCATCCGAGTCGTAGGAGAGCTTGCCGTAAGCCTCGAGGTGAGCCAGCGCCTCGCGATGTCCCACCGCCACGACGGCTCCCGGGAAGGCTCGCCGGTGCAGAAAGCTCTGGATGACCTGGTCGATCTCGTCCATCGCTCCCGGCCGGAAGCCCGCCTCGGTCGGGCTGACTCTGCGTAGCGTCATCGGGCTGCCCGGTTGAGAAATGCCATGACGAGAGGGTACAGGTGTGGCAGGCTGACCGGGAGTACGGGGCGTCTGCGTGCCTGATCCTGGCGACATAGGAGAAAACACAAGAGTCCGGCGCCGCCGCCGGAGAGATGTGCCAGCGCAACGACGTCGTAACCCGCAGTGTCGGTCGCGAACAAAGCCACCCCCATCGTTGCCTCCAGTACGATCTTGCCACCGAAGAGCAGCAGGGTGGCGGCGGCGAACCAGCGCTTTGTGCCGGAGCACTCTTTCCACAGAACCGTGGAGAGGGCGACGAAGAGGGCCGAGTCGACTCCCGAGAGGCCCCGGTAGATGTGCCACTGGGGTCCGAGAAAAAGCAGCGTTCCAGAGATTCCTAGCGGGCTGACGACCACGATCCAGCGGAAGAGGCGCGGATTGCGCGCGGACAACGCCGCTCCCAGCACGGCGAAGACGAGCACGTCCCAGGCGAGATGATCCGGCGAGCTGTGGGTCCAGTGCGCGGTCAGGATGCGCCACAACTGGCCGCCTGCGATCGCCACGCGGTCGTACTCGAGGGCCCGGCCGGCGCCCGGCACGAAGTAGAGCAGACAGGCCAGGGCGGCGAGGAAGGCGGGGGCGCCGAATGGGCGCCCCCGCGAAAACAGGTTGCAGGCCGAATGGACCACCGGCTCACTTCCTTCGCCGTCGAGCCAGGGCGCCGGCGCCGAGCAGCAGCGCCAGCGAGGCTGTCAGTGGATCGACGAAGCCGACGCCGGAGTTGCCGGTCGAGTGCGACTCGGCCTTGAACATCGGCTGCTCCTCATCGGCCCGGTAGCTGCGGATCGGCTGCGGCGCGCGACGGATCTGAGCCGCGTGCTCGCGCGCCGTTCGGCGCTGGTTGCGGCGATCGATGCCTCGGGCGTGATAGGCGGCATCGCTGAGTACGACCATGGAGGTTTCGTCGGTGACCAGCTGGTAGTCGACGCCGAGCTGCCGGCTGATGTCGGTGAGCTCACTCTGGGGAAGCAGGCCGGCGCGGGTCTGCGCCTCGAACGACTCGATGCGATGGAGGGCCCACAGGCGCTCGAGCTCCGGGTTGTCGGTGTCGATCTCGGGGAAGACGACAGTCGTCCGGTAGGTCTCGTCCTTGCCGGTCAGCCGCGCCTTGAGTTGGACCTCGGCGCGTCCCGGCTTGCGGTAGCGGCCGAAGGCGACGACCTGCTGGCCGCGGAAGACCTTGCCGATCGCTCCGGTGCTGTCGTCGAAGATGTCGACGCCCCGGATCTCGAGCTCGACGTCGTGGAGTGCCTCGTGGGTGACTTTGCTCTTGGCCAGCACGATCTGGCCGAGGATGTCGTCTTCGTTCGACACCTGGGTCCAGAACCCGCCGGAAGCGGCGCAGACCGTCTGCATCAACGGCCAGTTGCCGCTGTTTCCGAGGAGGAAACCGAAGACCCGGATGTCCGTGCGGTGCATGAGCTTGTGGAACTCGAGGGGTTCGAGCACGCCCTGGTTGGTGACGGCGTCCGTCACCAAGATGAGGCTCGTCGCCCGATCGTCGTCCAGATCCTCGAGTCCCAACCGGAGGCCGGCGAAGAGGTTGGTGCTGCCGCCCGACGACAGACGCGTCAGTCGGCGCACGGTTTTGTCGACGTTCTCCTGTGTGGCGTCCACCCAGCCGGGGGTGAACCGGCGAGCGTGACTCGCGAAGGTGACGATCCGGAAGCGATCCTCCGGTCTGAGCTCGTCGATCGCCTGCGCCACGGCCTTCGACAGGGTGTGGATCTTGCCGGCCATGCTGCCGGAGACGTCGAGCACGAAGCTGTAGTCCGAGCCGCCGGTCAGCGGGGCGAGGTCGATGCCTGGCGTCAGCACCATCATGAAGGTTCCGGGCTCTGACGCGTCGGCGCGGTAGGAGATGACCTCGAGGCGCCCGGGAAGGTGGTCGGCCAGGCGGTAGTAGAAGATGATGTCGCGGTCGAGCGCCGCGTTGTGGCGCTCGAGTCGGACCCGGTAGTGCCCAGGTTCCAGCTCTTCCACGACGGTCTCGGATTCGAAGCCGGGAACGCGGACGTCGGCAACGGGCGCGGCGCTCTTGAGCTCGAGCTCGAACGTCACCGCGCCCTCGACCGCCTCTCGCGTCACCCAGAAGGAGCGTGCCGCCAGGTCGTCGGTGCCTCCGTCCTCGAGCGGGTAGAGGTAGCGGCCGACTCCGGTGTCGATCGCGATCGGTTGGTAGTAGACGAAGCGTATGCGGGTCCTGTCGCCGGCCGGCACGCGAGCGACCCGGAACTCGAAGGACTGATAGCCGTTCTTGCTCGCCAGTCCGGCGTCCTGGCCCTGGTCCTTTTCCTCTTCGTAGAGCGCCTCGGCTTCGCCCTTCGGCAACACCTCGCCGTTGAGCTCGAGCTCGCCGGCGTAGATGGTCACCTCGGAGAGCGAAGCGCTCTTGGGCAGCGGGAAGGAGTAGAGGGCTTCGAGGTCACTCGTGTTTGGATTGAAGAAGGTCTGGTTCACTTCGGTGCGGGCGAAGCCGTTGTTGATCACGACGCGGACGTCATGGCTCTCGATGCGGATCGGCTCGTGGGCCGAGTCGACAGCCATCAGCGTTCCGGCGGCGAAGGTGGCCGTGACCTGGGTCACGAGGGCCACGACAGTCCAGCTGAGGATTCTTCGAGTTCTCATGGGTCGGATCCCTTCTCATGGGCCGCGGGGGATTCCGCGACGCTGGCTAACCTGAGCAGGGTGGATGCCACAGTCGGCAGAGAGCCACAAGTCGTTCATGGGCAACGGGTTAGGATCGGATTCGGCGCTGCGATGGTCTCAGAGAGATGATCAAAATATGACTAGAGGTATACCTTTTCTGTATACTCCCTTCTATGTGGATGCAGCCTGAGGAGCGCCATCTGGCTGAATGCATCGCTCGGCTGGCCTATGCCAACCCGTTCCTGACCGAGAGGATCGAGTGCGAGCGCGAGATCCTGGGGTCCGACTTCGCCACCGGCAGGGAGTTCTGGCATGTCGATCAGGGCTCAGAACACATAGGTGCGATTCAGCAGCGCGTCGAGCCGCTGGTCGAGAGGCTCGGAGAGCGGCTCCGATCGGGCGTCAGTGGGTCGGCGAAGGA
>JAPUJD010000226.1 GCA_027296385.1 Acidobacteriota bacterium
TTTTCGGCGCTGCCGACTACGCGGCCATGGTGGCGGTCAACGACCCCAACGTGGTGCTGGGGGCAGCCGACGTGCGGTTCGTGGCGCCGGTGAGGGTACTGCAGATCATCGACTTCGAGGCGCGAGTGGTGATGAGCAAGGGCAAGGAGCACGAGGTCGAGGTCGAGGGCAGGGTCGGGAATGTCACCGTCTTTCGCGGCACCTTCACCTGCTTCGTGCCCGATCGCTACGTGCTGGACAAGCCGGAATGAACGGCGGCGAGCTGGTTGCCCGAGTCCTGTCGGGGCGCGGTGTGCAATTCTTGTTCACCCTCTGCGGCGGGCACATCTCACCCATCCTGGTCGAAAGCAAGCGGCTGGGCGTGCGTGTCATCGATGTCAGGCACGAGGTCAACGCCGTCTTTGCGGCCGACGCCGTGGCGCGGTTGACCGGGATTCCCGGGGTTGCCGCGGTCACCGCCGGCCCCGGGGTGACCAACACCATCACCGCGGTCAAGAACGCCCAGATGGCCCAATCCCCCATCGTTCTGCTCGGCGGCGCTACGGCGACGGTGCTGAAGAACCGCGGCTCCCTGCAGGACATCGATCAGATGTCGCTGATGGCGCCGCACGTCAAGTGGGCGACGAGCGTCGGGCGGGTGAAGCACATCGTGCCGGTACTCGAGCATGCCTTCGACGTCGCTCAGGCGGGCGTACCGGGGCCGGTGTTCGTCGAGCTGCCGATGGACGTGCTCTACTCCGACGCGCTGGTTCGCGAGTGGTACGGACTTGGGGGCGACGAGGGCGGCTCCTGGTCCGCGCGCGCTCAGCAGGCTTACCTGAAGTGGCATGCCAGGCGGCTCTTCAGTGGCGTTCGAGGAGTGGAGGGCGGGGCGTATGGCCGTCCCGAGCCGGTCGAGGTTTCCTCCCGCCAGGTTGGTCGTGCCGCTGCGGCGATAGCCAAGGCCGAGCGGCCGGTGATGGTAGTCGGCAGCCAGGCCACGCTCCTGGCGGACGAGATCGACCGGATCGCGTCGGCCATCGATGCCATCGGACTACCGCTCTACCTGTCTGGCATGGCGCGCGGCCTGCTCGGCAAGGGGCACCGTCTGCAGCAGCGCCATCAACGCCGGGTTGCCTTGAACCAGGCCGATCTGGTGCTGCTCGCCGGCGTGCCGAGCGACTTCCGGCTCGACTACGGCCGTCACGTTCGGCGCGGTACTCGCCTGTTGGCGGTCAACCGCAGCCCGGTCGACCTGGTCAAGAACCGGCGGCCGGATCTGGCGCTGCTGGGCGACCCGGGGAGGTTCCTCCAGGCGCTGGCCGAGCGGATCACGGTCGAGGAGACCTCGATCGCCGAGTGGCTCGGTGATCTGCGGCGTCGGGACACCGAACGTGAGGCCGACATCGACCGGCGAGCCGGGGTCCAGGGCCAGCACGTCAACCCACTCGAGCTCTTGCGGCAACTCGAGCGCTTTCTCGGTGACGATTCCATCCTCGTTGCGGACGGCGGCGACTTCGTCGCCACCGCTTCCTACACCTTGTCGCCGCGGAGACCTCTCTCGTGGCTCGACCCCGGCGTTTTCGGCACGCTGGGCGTAGGTGGCGGTTTTGCGCTCGGCGCCAAGCTGTGCCGGCCGGAAGCCGACGTCTGGATCCTCTATGGCGACGGCTCAGCGGCCTACAGCCTGGCCGAGTTCGACACCTTCGTGCGTCACGCTCTGCCGATCTATGCCGTGGTGGGCAACGACGCGAGCTGGGCGCAGATCGCCAGGGAGCAGGTGAAGATCTTTGGCGACGACGTCGGCACCGTCTTGCGGCGAACGGATTACCACTCGGTGGCCGAAGGTTATGGCGGCCGCGGCCTGCTCCTCGATCGACCCGACATGATCGGCGCCACGCTCGAGGCGGCGCGGGCGGCCCACAAGGTGGGCAAGCCTGTTCTCATCAACGCATTGCTGGCCAAGAGCGACTTTCGCCAGGGCTCGATCTCGATGTAGCGCCGACTGTCGGATGACACCGCAGTAGGTGTAGAGTCCGGCGCCATGGACCTGAACCTACGAGGCAAGACGGCGATCATCACCGGCGCCAGCCGGGGCATCGGTAGCTACATTGCGCGGGCACTCGCCGCCGAGGGCTGCAACTTGGCGATCTGTGCCCGTGGCGAGGAGCAGCTGCGGCACACGGCGGACGAGATTTCGGCCGCCGGTACGCCGGTCCTGGCGCTGCCCCTCGACGTGACTGAGCCCGACGCCGCGGCTCGCTTGGTGGCCGCTACCAAGGAACGGTTCGGCACCGTCGACATCCTCGTCAACAACGTCGGCGGCAACCGCCGGGGCGCCTTTGCCGAGCTCTCGGACGAGGACTGGGAATCGGTGCTGGAGCTCAACTTCAAGGCTCACCAGCGCTGCAGTCGGGAAGTGATCCCGGCGCTGCGGGCAGCCGGCGGCGGCGTCATCCTCTTCATCGCCTCGATCTTCGGCCGCGAAGCCGGCGGCGCCGGCCTGGCGATCTACAACGCGACCAAGTCGGCGCTGATCAGCATGGCCAAGATCATGGCGGTGGAGCTTGCTGGTGAAGGCATCCGGGTGCTGAGCGTGGCTCCGGGGTCGATCCGCTTTCCGGGCGGCAGCTGGGACAAGCGTTGCATCGAGGATCCGGAGGGCATGGCCGCCTTCATCGAGCAGAACCTGCCGATCGGGCGCTTCGGCACGGCCGAAGAGATAGCCGACGTCGTGGCCTTCCTGGTCTCGGACCGCGCCAGCCTGATCACCGGCGCTTGCATCAACGTCGACGGCGGGCAGAGCCGGTCGCTGATCTAGCCTGCGAAGCTGAGAAGCAGGGCCGTCGGGCTGTCGAACGGCGAGGTAGACTCCTGCCGGTAGAAGGGCATGGAAGAGCACGGATACACCTGGGTCCGGACTGGGGTCGAGCTGAGGGAGCTGGCAGCGGTTCTCGACGACCATCCGGTCCACGTCTTCGACACCGAGTCGAACTCCGGGTTCGTCTACGACGAGAGACTCTGCCTGCTGCAGTTCGAGGTCGCCGGCGGCTTCTGGCTGGTCGATCTGCTCGCCCTTCCCGAGGGCCGGCACGGGC
>JAPUJD010000227.1 GCA_027296385.1 Acidobacteriota bacterium
GATAGACTTGTAGTTGAAGACAACCCCGACGACCGAGACCGCGGTGAGGCCTTGGTATTCCGCCGCAGTGAACGGTTTGCGAAAGGCGTACATGCTCGCGTAGGCCGCGAAAGCAGCCGCCATAGCGTAGATCGTCAGCACCCATCTCGGCTGGCGGTCGATCCAAGTCGCCAGCCGCGACATGCGAGCGACCCCACCCTCTTCCGGTGGGTTGCCATGGGTGGCACCTGACTGCAGGGTCAAAGTGGGCCGAGTGTACTCCGTGCTCCTCTCGCGTTCGGTAGAGCTCCGAGTCGCCCTTCGATCCGCGCAATCCTTGAGATTGCCATTCCTTCCCTCGAGGATCGATCCGCCGCCGGACGTCTAGCTCTCGCCTTGCAGGTTAGTCTGGATATAGCGCCGTAATTCCCATGTCCACCACGGTCTCTCGCACCGCTTCGATGAAACGCCTGATGTCCTCGGGCGTGATGGCGCCCATGTTGGCGAGCCGGAAGGTCGCCGTCTTGCCGCCCTTGCCTGGGTAGATGGTGAAGCCCCGGCCGTAGAGCAGGTCGTGAAAGCGGTCGAAGTCGTAGGCTTCGTGCGTCGGCTCGAGGTACGAGGTCAAGATGTGTGAAAGCTGCTCGTCTGGCAGCAGCCGCCGAAAGCCCATGTCTCGCATCCCGCTATCCAAGACTCGCCAGCACTCGCAGTAGCGGCGGTGTCGGGCAGCCACTCCACCTTCGGCTTCAAGCTCTTCGATGGCAGTGGCCAGGGCATGGAGGAGCTGGACCGGCGGTGTGAAACGCATCTGACGATGACTCTCGAAGAATCGGTACTGGAGGCCCAAGTCGAGGTACAACGATCGGCCTGAGATCGAGGTCAGCGATTCCAGGCGCTCTCGCCGGGCGATGACGAAGCTGAGGCCGGCCATCGCCTGGATACACTTGTTGGCACTGGAGACGAGGAAATCGGCCGACATCGCCTCCATGGAGATCGGGATCCCGGCATAGCTCGACATCGCATCGACGATCAGCTCGACGCCGAGCTCTCGGCAGAGCGCGCCGAGGGCCTCGATCGGATTGAGCATGCCGGTCGTCGTTTCGTGGTGGACCGCGGCGAGCTGCGTGTAGCGCTCTTTCTCGAGCCGTTCTGCGATCTGGTCGACGTCGATCCAGCCGCCGACTCCGAAGCCGATGGTGTCGTGAGGCATCCGATAGGCGTTAGCGATGCTCGACAGCCGTGCGCCGTACGCACCATTGTCGATGACCAGCAACCGACCGTCTTGCGGCACTGTCGAGGCCAGCGCGGCTTCCACCGCCGCAGTACCCGAGCCGGCAAGGAGCACCGCGGCGTACTCTTCGTCGCAACCCACGAGACGCGCGAGTCCCTGCGCGACCCTGGCCATGATGTCTCCGAACTCTGACTCGCGGGGGCAGATGTCGTCACAGATCAAGGCCTTCTTGACCGTCGAGGTCGTGTTGGCTGGACCGGGGTTGAGTAGGATCACGATCTTGCCTCCAGAGCGAGCAGGCGAGGATAGAAATCGGTGCGTAGGAACTCGTATTCCTCGGCCGTGTCGACTTCGAGAAAGGGTAGCTCATCACCCGAGAAGGTGAGTGCCCGCATTCTGCCAGATCGCATCAGGCGGTCGGTGAGCTCTTCGTGCTCTGTCGCTCGTCGAGCCGGGCCGAAGCCCCGATGCTCGAGGGAGCCTTCTCGCGCGTCCGGGTTCCCCAGCAGCCAGTCGATGGTTTGACGTGCCACGGCATGGTCGCACGGAGCGAACTTGACGATCCCGGTAGCTTCGCCCAGACAGGCAGCACCCTCTACGAGCTCGGCCGTCAGTCCCTTACCCAGGTAGCGGGACCGCTTCGCCGTTCCGTAGACAAGCACCTCCTCGTCGCTTGTTCGATAACGGTCGCAGACCAGCAGGGTGGAAGCCTCTGGAGCCAACAGGAGGCAGCTGAGAACGTCCCGATGGTAGACGATGTCAGCGTCCATCAGCACAGTCTGATGGCTGCCGTCGAGCACGCTTTGCGGTGTGCGAATGGCGTGCTGGAAGCTATGCAGGCTGCCCGACGTTCGGATGTCCTGCGTCGTGTTGATCACCAGCTCGACAGATGCGGGCCAAGAGGAGACTTCGGTGGCGATCACCTCGCCAAGGTAGCCGATGACAACTACGATTTGCTCAACCCCCAAAGCTCGCAGCGTTTCCACCTGGCGGCGTAGGAAGCTGATCTCGGTGGCGTCGTCGTGGCTGCGGGGGCCGATCGGCAGCAGAGCCTTGGGCTGGGCCGTTGTTTGGTCCGAGAGCCGAGAGCCGCGACCGGCCGCCAGGATGACCGCTTGATAGGGCGCGCTCACGGCGATTGGAGCCAGTCCCGAAACCGCAGATAGACGTCTCGTGGGGCGAGCTGCGGCCGGCCAAGGTCCGCGCGTGCTCCGCCGAGAACCAGCATGCGCAGGAACGTCGGTCCTTCGGCTCCCAGATGCTCCGCCAGTGTGGCCTCGAAATCGGCCAAAGTCGACACCGTATCGGCGCGCCGGAAGCCGCAGGCTAGGGCGACGGCGGCGAAATCGACCGAGGGAGAGACGGTCGATTGCCCGCCGGTGGAGTCGTAGGCCGCATTGTCGATCACGACATGGTGGAAATTCGGTGGTGC
>JAPUJD010000228.1 GCA_027296385.1 Acidobacteriota bacterium
TTGATTGCTCGAAGAGCCCTCAGGCTCAGGAGATGCGCCCCCGGCGCCGGTTTCACCGTGATGTAGTTGAAGTTCAGGTTGGACGCCGATGTACGCACGGTGTTGTCTGCAGAGTCTTCCTTGACGTAGCGGATCGGCACCGCGCGCAGGAAGCCAAGGGTCTGAGAGCCGATGAGCGAGAACTCCTGGACTTGGTAGTCATCGTACATGTCGTTGCCGTCGGCCAGGAAGTGGAGATGCAGATCGAGTGTCTTGGAAGAGCCGAACTCCAGCTCCTGGAGCACACGGTAGCCTCGGCCCACGCCTTGAAAGATCAGGCGTCCCCAACGCGACAGCTGACCCTGACCGACATGGGCCAGTCCGCTGCCGAACTGGGCGCCGGCCAGGTGTACGAGGTTGGCTATGGGGGAGGGTTTGCGCTCGTAGAGGCGTATCCAATTCCTCACGACGAGCGTGCCGGTGCTGTGAATCACCACATGAAAGCCGCTGTGGAGCAGTGCCTTGTAGCGGCTCGATGTCAGCGCGCGCTCGAGTGCCAGGCTGACGTCATCGAGGGCGATCCCGTCGTTGAGCGAGATCCAGCGGCTGAGGTTGATATCGACGACAGCGCCCTCGCCGAAGGCCTTGCGCAGCTCGTCGGGCAAGCTTCCGTAGATCTTCTTGGCGGACGATTTCCTGCCCTCCGAGCCGTAGCCGTGAAGTAGAACGATAGGGAGCATCGTAGGCCTCCTTGCGGAAAGGGTGTCGTTGTCCGAGGGCTTCGAGTGACTCTTCGAGCTCGGTCCGATCCTATTGTCTATGACGTCTATTTGAAACAGCACGTCGAATCGCTGAAGCAGAAGCGACCTCGCTCGCAGCTCGACGAAGCCGACCTCCGTTCAGGTGGTGGCCCTATCCTCCATGGCGATGTGACACGACGTGACAACTCCGACATCAAGGGGTGAAGACTCAGGGCTACCTTGAGCCTGTGAGTACGAAGACCCAGGAACTACCGGACTCGACACTGAGCACTCGGCGACGGGCCGGGGGCCTAAAGAAGGCGAACAGATGGTGGGCGATAGGTGCGTTGGGCCTCATCGGGCCAGCCGCGCTCTACTTCTGGCCAGGCAACGCGGAGACGGCCGACGCCAGTACCCGCAGGACGGCTCGAGTCGAGCGTCGAACGCTCCAGCGAACGGTCATTGCGACAGGGGTGATCCGACCAGTCGTCGGGGCGGAGATCAATGTCGGCTCGCGAATCTCCGGCACCGTCGTCCGCCTGCCGGTCGCCGTGGGCGATCGTGTGGAGGTCGGCGAGCTGCTCGCAGAACTGGACAGAACGGCACTCGAGGCTGCGGTGGATCAGGCTCGGGCCGATCTCGCCTTGGTCAAGCCTCGCCTCGATCTGGCTGAGAGCACGCTCGAGCGTCGGCGCGCGCTCGTCGCTAGTGGCCTCATGTCGAACGAGGAATTAGATGTAGCGCTCCGCGACGTAGCGGTCGAGACGGCGCAGCTCCAAGCGAGCGAGGCCAGGCTGCGCTCTGCCCTGATTGTTCTCGGATACACCCGGATCACGGCACCGATCGCAGGCGTGGTGGCGGACGTGACGACGCGGGAGGGCGAGACGGTCGCCGCAGACTTCTCAGCACCGACCTTCGTGACGCTGGTCGACCTCGATCGCCTCGAGGTCCTCGCCTACGTAGACGAAACCGATATCGGCCGAGTCTTCGTCGGACAGCCTGCGACGTTCACCGTCGACACGTATGCCGGCGTCGAGTTCTCCGCGACGGTGACGGCGATTCAGCCCAAGGCCGAGATCCAGGGCAGCGTCGTCAACTATGTCGTGAGGCTCGAGTTCGATCGAGGTGAGGGCTTTGTGCTCCGCCCCGAGATGACGGCTCACGGGCGCCTGCTGGTCGAGCAGCGCGAGGACGCCTTGGCCGTGCCTCGCCGGGCTCTGCGGCGCAGTGATGGGCGACAGTACGTTGTCGTCCGGCGTGCCGAGCAGTGGGTGGAGCAGGACGTCCGGACCGGATGGCGGTCCGACAGCTCCGTCGAGATTCTGAGTGGCCTGGCAGAGGGCGAGACCCTCGAACTAAACCCCAACTGAGGAGAAGAGCGATGATGCACCTGAGAGGGATCTCGAGGTCGTTCGAACGACCCGGCGAAGAGAGATTAGACGTTTTGAAGGGCGTCGACTTCGATGTCGACTCCGGTGAGTTCGTCGCCATCGTCGGACCGTCCGGCTCCGGTAAGACGACGCTGATGAACATCATGGGACTGCTCGATCGGCCCGACGCGGGCGAATATGAGTTGGCCGGTCAACCAGTGAGTGATCTGACCGCCGCAGAGATGGCGAGAATGCGCAACAGGACGCTTGGCTTTGTCTTTCAACAGTTCCACCTGCTCCCTCGGACGACCGCGGCCGAGAACGTCGAACTGCCTCTTATCTACTCGAAGGCGCGGGAGACTCGGAGTCGGGCGATCGAGGCCCTGTGCCGCGTCGGCCTCGAAGATCGACTCACTCACTACCCGAGCGAGCTTTCAGCCGGACAGCAGCAGCGCGTCGCGATCGCCCGCGCCCTCGTGAACGATCCCGAGGTCATTCTCGCCGACGAGCCGACCGGCAACCTCGATCGCAGTTCGGGCGAGCAGGTGATGGGCCTGTTCGCGGAACTCAACGACAACGGAGCGACGATTCTCTTCATCACCCACGACGAGCAGCTCGCAAGCAAGGCTTCGCGGGTTGTGCGATTCGAAGACGGTCACCTGCTGACCCAGAGCAACTGAAGGGAGAACGCCATGAACCGGAAACTGCTTCTTGCCACCAGCCTGCGCACCATGTCCCGCCACAAGCTCAGGACCTTCTTCATGGGTGTCGGGGTCACCGTTGGCGTGGCCACACTGTTGGCTACCCGCTCGCTCGGCGGGGGTTTCGAGCAGGCTCTGCTCGAGAAGGTCGATCGCATGTTCGGCCTGTCGAGCATCATGCTCAACGATGGTGGCGGGGGCCCGGGAAGCTTCAAGATCACCGATCTCGAGGCGATCGAGGAGCAGATCGCCGAGGTGGTGGCCTGGGACCCGATGCTGGTGGTGGGAGGTCGTGAGCTCAAGTATCAAGACATCAACCGGCAGGTGACGATCTACGGGCATTCCGAACGGGGCGAAGAGGTTTGGAATCGGGGGGTTGTCGAAGGAGAGTACTTCTCAGTCGACGACTCGGCCTCGGCGGCCCGGGTCACCCTCATAGGGACGAGAATGGCCGAAGCTCTGTTCGGAGAGGAGAGCCCAATCGGCGAGCAGATCCTGCTCGACTCGATTCCGTTCTTCGTCAAGGGCGTTCTCGAGCCCCTGGGGATCGACCCTCACGGGGAGGATCGCGACCTGGATGTCCACGTTCCGACGGCGACCGTGATGCGTCGCCTGCTCAATGTCGACTACATCACCTCGGCGAAGGTGCTGGTCAGCGACCCAGCCATCGTCGAAGAAACAGCTGAACGGATTGCCTCGATTCTCCGGCAACGTCATGGCATTCTGGAGGGCGAACCTGATGACTTCATGATGTTCACACCCAAGTTCATCCGGCAGAGGGTCGCCGAAGCCAGCCGGGCACTAAAGGTCTACCTGCCCGCTGCGGCGGTCGTCGTGCTCTTGGTGGCCGCGATCGTGATTTCGAGCATCATGCTGGTCGCGGTGAGAGAACGGTTCGCCGAGGTCGGGCTCAGAAAGGCCCTGGGGGCCACCGACGGAGCTATCGGGCTCCAGTTCCTGGCTGAGGCGCTGGCTGTCAGCCTAGCGTCCGGCCTCGTGGGCGTCCTGCTGGGCTTCGTCGCGGCAAAGATCATCGCGGCGAAAATGGGGCTGCCGACGGCGATCGACATGCCGACGATCGCTCTGGCCTTTGCGGCTGCCGTCGTCGTCGGTCTTCTGTCCGGCCTCCTGCCCGCGCGTCAGGCGGCCCGACTCGATCCGGTCGAAGCCTTGCGGTGACCTGGGCTCGGGACCTGTGCCTGTCTTGGCGGGCGTTGACGCGGGCGCCCTGGCGGACACTCCTGTCCGCCAGCAGCCTCGCCGTCGGGATCGCGGCCGTCGTCCTGCTCTTCGGAGTCGGTGGAGGCGCCGAGCGGGCGTTCCAGGAGGCCATCGAAGGCATGGGCCGCAACCTTCTGGCGATCGGGTCGGAGCTCAAAGAAAGCGGAGCGCTGCGCGGGGCTGCGAGCCGCTACCAGACGCTCACCCTGGCTGACAGCCAGGCGATCGCCTGGGAGCTGGAGAGCGTGGCGCGGGTGGCACCCATCGCGATGAACAACTTCGATCTGCGCTACGGCGGACGATCTTCGAATGTGACCGTGATCGGGACGACACCCGACTTCCGGGTCACCAACAACCAGATTCTCGCAGCCGGCCGTTTCCTCGACGATTTTGATCTGGAGCAACTAGCGCGTGTGGCGGTGATCGGGGCACGAGCCGTCGACGATTTGTTCTTCGGCGAGCAGCCGCTCGGCGAACGGTTGCTGGTCGGAGGCGTGCCGTTCACAGTGGTGGGCGTGCTGCGCGAGAAGGGTGCGGACATGACGGGCTCGACGGAGGACGACCGGGTGCTCGTGCCCATTCTGACCGCTCAGAGGCGACTCCTCGACGTCGACTTCGTCGACCGGATCTTCGTCCAGGCGGTCTCCGAGGACGAATTGGAGCGTGCCGCACGGGAGGTCAGGAGTCTACTGCGATCACGGCATGGCCTGGAAGGCTCCATCGCACCAGATGACTTCACGGTCAGTGATCAGGCTGCGCTGCTCGCTGCGCTCGAGGACTCCGATCGGTCGTTCTCGCGCCTGCTGGCCGGGCTGGCCGCCCTCGCTCTGGGCCTCGGCTGCACCGGACTGCTGGCTGTGTCACTGCTGTCGGTTCGCGAACGCTCGAACGAGATCGGACTCCGCCTGGCGGTCGGAGCCTTGCCTAGACAGATACTCCAGCAGTTTCTCGCCGAGACCGGACTGGTCGGGGGCCTGGGTGGATGCCTCGGGTTGCTCGTCGGGGGGGTGGGCATTATCGTGGGCCAGAGGATGCTCGGATGGCAGTTGGCCTTGACTTGGGAGTCCGTGACCTATCCCTTTCTCATCTCGTTGGGAGTCTCACTCGTCTTCGGCGTCTACCCGGCGATGCGGGCAGCGAGGCTCGATCCCATCGTCGCCTTGAGAAGCGAATGAATCGATGAATCAGAGCGCCAGCCAGCCCCGCAGAATTTTGATGATCGACGACGACGCCGATCTGTGCGCTCTGCTCACCGAGTACCTGGCGCGGTTCGGCCATCGACTGACCAGCGCCGGCACCGCGGCCGAGGGCTGGCTCGCCCTGCGACGGGACTCTCCGGACTTGATCATCCTCGACATCATGCTGCCGGACACCGACGGCCTGACAGTCTGTCGCGAGATCCGACTCGAGCTCGACATACCGATCGTGATGTTGACCGCCCGGGGCGAGATGGCCGATCGAGTCGTCGGCCTCGAACTGGGCGCGGACGACTACCTGCCCAAACCCTTCGAGCCGCGAGAGCTCGTGGCCCGAATCGAGTCCGTTCTGCGACGCTCCGACGAGCGGACAGCACGACAGGCGCTGACCTGCGAGGGGCTTCGCCTGGAGACCGAGACGCGCCGAGTGTTGCTCGACGAGGACGACGTCGATCTCACCACGATGGAGTTCGAGCTCCTGCGAATCTTGATGGAGAGCCGCGGCGTGGTGCTCTCTCGTGATCGACTGCTCGAGCGGCTCCGCGGTCTCGATGCCGACGTTTACGACCGCTCGATCGACATGATCGTCAGCCGGCTGCGCCAGAAGCTGGGGGACGAGGCCAGGTCGCCGCGCTTCATCAAGACCGTCTGGCGGACGGGGTACCAGTTCGTCGGGAGGGAGGCCCCGTGAGTGCGAGATCCAGCCTGGTCTCCCGTTTCGCGGCGTCGACCGCGATTCTCGCCGCTCTGACCGTCTTGCTCGCCACCGTCTTCTTCGCCGTAATTCACCGCGACTTCTTCGGTGGTCAGATCGACGCGACCCTCAAAGGCTTCAGCGACAGCATGGCCGAGCGTGTGTGGGATGACCCCGAGCTGGCGCAGAGGGTGGCGAGGTCGCACGGCATCGGGATCGTCGTCGTGACCCCCGAGTCCCGATTCGCCTACGGCCCAGATGGCGAGCCGGTCGATCCGGACGAGCAACTCGCAGCCGGCTGGCGGTACCGCAGAATCGACACGCGCGGCCCGGAAGGGTGGCAGGTCTCCTTCCTGTGGGACATCGTCCTGTTCGGCCGCGCCCACATTCCGCTGTTGGTCGGCCTGATCGTCTCGTTGCTGCTGCTGATTGGAGTGACATACGTCTTCCAGCTCGGTCAGCTGCGCCCACTGCGTTGGCTGCGGACCGGCGTCGACGCTGTGTCTCGAGGGGATTTCAGTTCCCGGGTGCCGGTCGTGCGCGAGGACGAGATCGGGCAAGTAGCTCGAGCCTTCAACCACATGATCGGGCGAGTCAAGCAGATGCTCAGCGATCGCGAAGTGCTCCTGGCCGACGTCAGCCACGAGCTGCGTTCACCGCTGGCCCGCATCAAGGTCGCTCTCGAGTTGCTACCCGAGAGTGAAAAGCGCGAGGCGATCGCGAGAGACGTGCGCGAGATGGAGGCGTTGACCGGCGCTCTGCTCGAAAGGGAGCGCGTCCGGACGAAGACCGCGCACCTGGAGGCCGACCTCGTCGACCTGGCTGCCTTGGTCCGCGAGGTCGCCTGCGGGTTCGAGGGTAGATCCCCGGGAGTCGAGCTCACGCTGCCCGACTCGGGCGCCCTGCTTCGGGCTGACCGCGCTCTGATGCGAGTCCTGATTCAGAACCTCATCGACAACGCGATCAAGTTCTCGCTGCCCGACAGCCACTCGGTGGAGGTGAGCGTTCGGACAGCGAGGGACGAAGTAACTCTCGACATCACAGACGACGGCTGCGGAATCCCCGAGGCTGACGCCGAACGAGTCTTCGAACCCTTCGTGAAGCTCGACCCGGCCCGGGGCCATCGGGCCGGCTACGGCCTCGGTCTCGACCTCTGCCGCCGTATCGCCGAGGCCCATGGCGGCGCGATCGAGATCGGACGTCCAGCACAACGCGGAACGAGAGTGTCGGTGACACTCCCGTCGGCGTGATCTCCTGTCAGGGGGCCCGAAAGCCGGTGGTGCTCAGCCCCGGATCAGGCGGCCGCGTCGGCTGCTACTCGATCTCGCAGTCGCAGATGGCGTAGACGCCGTTCGGGTCGTTGAGGCGCGACAGCATCTCGGTCTCGCGGCGGACGAGCGCGAGGAGGGACCGGCGGACCGGGGGTATGCCGCCGCCGCGGATCGTAGTCTCGGCGGGGCCGAACCAGTCCGCCGCGCGGCTGAGTAGCTGGTGGACCATCTTTTGGCCGAAACTCGGCTCTTTTTCGACGTAGCGCACCGCGTACTTCTCGTCCAACCCGGCCAGCTCGGCGGCCGAGGCGATCGCATCCTCCAAGCCGCCCAGTTTGTCGACCAGGCCGAGCTCGAGTGCGTCCTGACCGCTCCAAACCCGCCCGCGAGCAATCCGGTCGACGTCCTCGACGGACATCGAACGGGCCTCGGCAACCCGACTGAGGAATCCTCGGTAGCCGTCTTCGATCATGACTTGGACCGCCTCGCCCAGCTCCGGCCGGAGCTCACGATCGGGTCGCAGGGCGCCCGAGAGCCAGGTCGTGCCGACGCCGTCGACCCGCCAGCCAAGGTACTTCTGCAACGGCTTTTGGTAGGTCGGGATCATCGCGAAAATACCGATCGAGCCGGTAATGGTGTTGGCGTTGGCCCAGATCTCGTCGGAGGCGGTCGAGATCCAGTAGCCGCCCGAGGCGGCCAGCGTGCCCATCGACACCACGACCTGCTTGCCCGCCTCGCGGGCCAGCACCAGCTCGCGCCGGATGACCTCCGAGGCGAATGCGCTACCGCCTCCCGAGTCGACCCGCAGGACGATCGCCTTGACGGTCTCGTCCTGGCGCGCGTCGCGGATGAGCGCCGCCGTCGAGTCGCCGCCGATCACCCCCGGCGGTTGGCTACCGTCGAGGATCGAGCCCTTGGCGACCACCACGGCCACCGCGTCACCTTTGATCGGATGGCGGCGGCGCTTGTCACCCAGCGCCTCGAGATAGGCGTCGTGGCCAATTCGATGGAAGGAGTGGCTATCCTCGTCTTCCCCGACCAACTCGATCAACCGGTCGCGAACGCCATCTCGGCCCGAGAGCCGGTCCACCAAGCCGGTCGCCAGCGCCATCTCGGCGGTATCGCCATCAGCCTCTTGGAGCAGTTCGACGAAGCTCTCGATGGCCTCGGTCAAGGCCTCGGGCCTCATTCCACGGGCCGCAGCGACGTCAGCGAGATATGAGCGCCACAGATCACCCATCCAGTCGAGGTTCGCCTCCCGGGCCTCCTCTGACATGTCGTTGCGCAAGTACGGCTCGACCGC
This sequence comes from Acidobacteriota bacterium, assembly GCA_027296385.1. Classification (GTDB taxonomy): domain Bacteria; phylum Acidobacteriota; class Thermoanaerobaculia; order Multivoradales; family JAHEKO01; genus CALZKB01. Next base: position 8,476 of record JAPUJD010000228.1, read on the forward strand.
CGACTTGTACTCGCCGACCTTGAAGACGTGCCAATCGAGCTCGAAACGGTCGATGCCCTCCTTGTAGTACATGCGGAAGCGCCCGTAGCCGTCGAGAAGCACCATACCCATGGTATGAAGGTAGATCTCGTCAGCCGATGAAGCCAGATAGTAGGAGTCTCGCAGATAGAAGTCCGAGGCCGCGACCACCGGCTTGCCACTCGTCTTGAACTCTTCGATCGCCGCTCGCAGGACCTGCAGCTTCGACAGCCCGGCGCCCGTCATCTGATTGAGGTCGAGGAAGAGGGCCTGGATCCGATCGTCGTCCTTGGCGGCGCGGATGGCCTCGTCGAGATCCCGCCAGAGGGTCTCGGGCACCTCCTGGCCGGTGAGCTTCTGGATCGCCCGGTCGGTCATATCGCCGGCCAGTTGCTCGACCAGCATGCCGCGCGGCGCGATCACCAGGGCAGCGGTCTTGGGCACCTTTGGCGCGTCGTCCCGGGTCAGCATCAGCAGGCCGATCAGCAGCGCCAGGAAAAAGATCACCGTAAGGATCCGGACGGCAGCCTCGACACCCCGCCAGACCGCCCCGGCGACTCTCAGGAACACGTTCTTTCTGCTTTCTTCCATGGTCTTGTCTCCGCTTGAGAATCGCCTGCGCAGTCCCGCCGACGCGGCGCGTTGTGTCTACACTACGCGACTCCGGGGTCGCGAGTTTCTTGTTCGTTCGCACCACGGGAGCGAGGCGTCCCGGCGTCAAACGGAGCCTCAGCTTTTCGCCCGCTGTGATCTTGCGGGGCTGTATCCGCCTCCCTGCGACTCCTAGGCTAGAATCCCGGACCAGTGATGGCTCCCACGCGTCTCCTCGTCGCGGTACTCCTGCTGGCCGGGCCACTCCTTGGGCAGGAGGCGCAGCTCACGATACCGCCGCGGGATGCGCAGCTCACGATACGGCCCCCGGAGGGGCCCAGGATTCGGTTTCCCGACTTGCCGGTTGTCACCCAGGAGGGTGAGGAGGTGAGCTTCTACGAGGATCTGGTGGCGGACAAGGTCGTGGCCATCACTTTCATCTCCACGACCTGTCGCACGGCCTGCCCGGCCATGGCGATCATGTTCTCCGAGTTGCAGGAGCTTCTGGGTGAAGCAGCGGGTCGAGACGTCCATCTCATCTCGATCAGCGCCGACCCCGTGACCGACACGCCGGCACGGCTCGAGGAGTGGGGCGATCGCTTCCGCGCCGGGCCCGGCTGGACGCTATTGACCGGGGGAGAGAAGGAGATCGGTTTGATCTTGAAGGCGCTGAAGGGCCCGACCTCGCACGTGGAAGATCACTACGCGTTGGTGCTGTACGGCAGCGACCGCTCCGGCGACTGGATCCACAGCTACAACCCCCCGTCGGCAAGCCGCCTGGTCGAGCGGCTCCGGACTTTCCAGACGAGACCTGAGTCCTGAGCACAGTCGGGCCTACGATGAGCCTCCTCAGCGCGAAGCGCCGTGACGAATGATCGCGAGAAACGCCAGCGATGCCCGGCTGGTCATCTGCTCCTGAGACCGACGACCACCGGGGTCACCAGCAAGGCTGCCTTGAGCAGGGGCAGGCCTACGAAGACCGCACTCAGAGAACCGAGGCTCTCCGGGAGTGGGAACGGGCGAGCCAGAAGATAGGCGGCATGAAGGAGCCAATAGACGGCTACGGCCCCGAGCGTCCAGCGGCCCGCCGCGAGCTTCCACCATCGGTGGCGAGCTATCGCCAGCGCGAGCACGGCCGTCAGAACGATCAACAGACTCCAGTAGGTGTTGAGCGCCAGAAGAGCCCAGCGCATGGAATCGACCATCTCCTGGAGCGCTCCAGCGCGGTCCCACAGAGAGGGCAGTGCCAAGTGGACACAGGCTAGGCCGATCGCCAGAGAGCCGTAAGCACGCAGTGCGACCAAGGCCAGCCTGTTCGCGGGTGCCGGGTCGGCGGATGTGGCTCGTGATGTCATGTGAGAGTCTCCTCTGGTGTCCATGCCGGCAACGGCGCCGAGTGGCAACGACCAGGCT
>JAPUJD010000229.1 GCA_027296385.1 Acidobacteriota bacterium
TCGAAGCAGCGGCATGATCAACTCGCCTCCACTCTCGAGCCGGATCCGCACCCTCTCACCATCGAGCTCGTAGCTCTCGGCCTTGAGAAAGCGCCCATTGTCCAGAATCACGATCTCACCGCGCGCGAGCGACGGCACGACCACAATTAGCACCACCGCGAGAGTCGAGACGAGCGGCAAGGACGAACGACCCATGAGACCCGATAGTAGCAACAGTACCTACGGGTTTGCCGAAAAACCGACTACTTCGCTCTGGGATGGAACTCGTCGTACAGGCTGCGCAGCCGCTGGGCATGGATATGAGTGTAGATCTCGGTCGTCGAGATGTCAGCGTGTCCCAACATCATCTGGACGGCTATCAGGTCGGCCCCGTGCTCCAGAAGGTGGGTGGCGAAGCTGTGCCGCAACACGTGCGGCGACAACCGCTCGATCCCGGCTCTGAGGCCGTAGCCGCGGAGGATCTTCCAGAAGCCCTGCCGCGTCAGGCCGCCGCCCAGCCGGTTGACGAACACGATCTCGTGGCGTCCCCGCACCAGCCGCGGACGGGCAGCCGCCAGGTACTCCTCGACACAGCGCTCGGCCTGCTCGCCGATCGGCACGATGCGCTCCTTGCTTCCCTTGCCGAACGCAACCAGAAACCCGGCGTCGAGGCGCAGCTGCGGCAGAGTGAGCCCGACCAACTCGCTCACTCGCAAGCCGGTGGCGTAGAGCAGCTCGATCATCGCCTGGTCACGGCAGCCCAAGGGGGTCGACGGGTCTGCGAGCGCCAGCAGATCTTCGATCTGCGTTTCGGTCAGGACCCGCGGCAGTGTGCGCCAGAGCTTGGGCGGCAGCAGATTGACGGCCGGGTTGTCGACCCGATCGCCGCTCTCCACGAGATGCTGGAAGAATCCCCGGATTACGACCAAAGCCCGCCTGATCGATCGCGGACTGAGCCCGCGCGAGCGCTGCCGCCGCAGGTGAGCGGAGAGGAAGGAGGCATCGACACTCCCCCACTCCCGTCTCGTTGCTCGCAGGGCCGCGGTGAGCTTGCGCAGATCGCTGCCGTAGGACTCCACCGTGCGCGGCGACAGCCCACGCTCCAGAGCAAGAGACTCCAGATAGCGCTGGACCAGCCGGTCCGGGCCCTGGGATCTGCTGGCATTCACGACGGGCCTGATGGGACCTCAGCTCGAGAGAGCGCCCTGCCTGCGGCACAGCGCCAGAATCTCGTCCTCAGTCAATAGGCGATCCGATGCCTTTGCCCGCCGGAAGATCGCCTCGACCAGACTCGCGCCCGCATCGATCCCCCGCTCCTCCAGCCAGAAGACAATGTTCGACCGACCGCACATCGGTCCGACCTCGATCAGCTGGCGGCGTCCGACGAGACTGGCTGGGACCCCGGAGTAGATTCGGTCCGCCAGCCAGTCCTCCCCCTTGGCCCGGGCCTTGATGATGGCTGCGGCGTGCACGCCCGTGCCGGTACGGAAAGCATCCCGCCCGATGACCGGATAGTTGTCCGGCAGCGGCACCCCGGTGGTCTCCGACACCAGCTTGCAATACTCAGGGAGTCGCTCCAAGTTGCGATCCGACCAGCCCAGCAATGCCATGTTGACCATCAGCAGGTCGATCGCCGTATTGCCGACTCGCTCACCGATACCCAAAGCCGTGCCGTGCAAGCGATCGGCCCCGGCGGCGGCGGCGGCGAACGAGTTGATCAACGCCAGACCGCGGTCGCGGTGCCCGTGCCAGTCGACCTTCACTTCCTCACCGGTGCCGTCGACCACCCCGCGGATGAAACGGATCAGCCGGTCCGCCCCACGCGGCGTGGCGTGGCCGACGGTGTCGGCTACGCAGACCCTCCGCGCCCCCGCCTCCACCGCCGCCGTATAGAGCTGCCTCAGATCCTCGGGCTTGGCCCGGGTCGTGTCCTCGGTGACGTACATCACCGGTAGCTCGTGAGCGACGGCGAGGCCGACCGCATCCCGGGTCAGCCGGACCAAACGGTCGAGATCCCAGTCCTCGGTGAATTGGCGGATCGGGCTCGAGCCCAGGAAGCAGGCAACCTCTATCGGTAGGCCCACCTGCTGCGAGATCTCGACGATCGGCAGGATATCCGCCTCCAGGGTCCGGGCGGCGCAGTTCGGCGCGATCGCGAGATCGTGATCGACGATTTCCTGAGCGAGCCGCGTCACGTCGCCGACGACATGGGGGCCCGCCCCCGGCAAGCCGATGTTGGCCGCTTCGATCCCCAGCTCGGCCATCAGGTGGAGAATCCGCACCTTGTCCTCGATCGGCGGCGAGATCACGGACGGCGATTGCAAGCCGTCGCGCAGCGTCTCGTCGTCGAGCTCCACGACGCCCCGAAGCGGCCGCAAGTCCTCCCCGCCGTCGCGGTTCCAATCAAAGACCAGTTCCGACTCGGTGATCCTCATGGGCTCGATTATAGGGGCTGCCTCGCCTCGGTCGCCGTCCCGAGCGTCAGGCCGAAGAGGGTTTCCTCCATTGGTGTTCGAGTCGGCAAGAAGCAGGAGAAGAACGAGGGGGACGATGCTATTTCTCGGCAGAGCCGCAGAGATGCTCCACCAGATAGTCACCGACTTGTTCAGTCGTGTCCGGGCCGCCGAGGTCCTGGGTCGTGCGGCCCGCCCGGATGCTCGCCACCACCGCCTGCTCGACCTCAAGCGCCGCCTCGGCGTGGCCGAGCTGGTCGAGCATGAGGGCTGCCGACACCACGGCGCCCAGTGGATTGGCGCGACCAGAACCCGCGTGCTTCGGCGCCGAACCGTGCACGGGCTCGAACATCGAGACTCTCCCCGGGTGGATATTGGCCGACGCGGCCACCCCGAGCCCACCCTGGAGCGCGGCCCCGAGGTCGGTGATGATGTCGCCGAACATGTTGTTGGTGACGATGACCTCGAACTGCTCGGGCTTGCGCACGAGCTGCATGGCCAGGGCGTCGACGAACCAGTGCTGGGCCTCGATGGCGGGATAGTCGGCCGACACCTCGTCGAAGCAGCGCTGCCACAGATCCCCGGCGTAGCGCATGATGTTGGACTTGTCCGACATGCAGACCCGGCTCTTGCCGTGGGCGACGGCCCAGTCGAAAGCGGCGCGCAGGATGCGCTCGACGCCGTGCCGGGTGTGCAACTCCTCCTGGACCGCGATCTCGTCCGGTGTGCCGACCTTGAAGTTGCCGCCGACGCCGACGTAAGCGCCCTCGGTGTTCTCGCGGAAGACGACGAAGTCGATGTCGGCCACCGTCTTGCCCTTCAGCGGGCAGAGCGCCTCGTCGTAGAGCTTGATGGGGCGGAAATTGATATAGAGGTCGAGGCCGAAACGGATGCCGAGCAGGATGTCGGCCGCATGCTTCATGTCCGGCACCCGTGGATCGCCGTAGGCGCCGATGAAGATCGCGGCGTAGTTGTCGCGCAAGTCCTCGAGGGCCCCTTCCGGCAGGCTTTCACCGGTCTCCAGGTAGCGATCAGCGTCCCACGGCAACGGCACCAGCTCGAGCGGCAGATTCCACCGGCTCTTCACCACCTCGAGGACCTTGGTCGCTTCCGCCGTCACGTCGCGGCCGATACCGTCGCCGGCGAGAACCGCGATGCGCTGGGGATTGCGGTCCTTGGGATCGGTCGTGTTCATCCACCGCCTCCAACCCAGCGACAGAGCTGCGCCGCGACGATGGCCAGGTAGTTCCCCATCGCGTAGCCGAGAAGAGCCATGAGGATCGAAACCGGGACCAGGCTCTCCCGGTGGTGGGCGGCAACGACCGGGGCCGACGCCGCGCCACCGACATTGGCGGCGGAGGCGATCGCAGCGCTGTGAACGTCCACTTTGAACAACCACGCTCCGGCGAGACAGAAGACACCGTGCACCGCGATCCAGATCGCCGTCCCCAAGAGGAAAGCGGGTGCCTGAGCCAGGCCCTCGAGCGACGCGACCGCGCCCATTCGGGCGACGAAGACATAGACGATGGCCATCGCCAGGTTGTGCGACGAGGGCAGTTTCTTCGCCGGGGTGAAGGAGAGCAGGATGCCGAGCGTGGAGACCAGGAGCACGGCCCAGGTTCCCGTCGTGATCACCTCCCTTCCCGGCCGTCCGATCTCCGGTAGCAACGGCGCCAGCCAGCCCGCGAACCACGCCACCCCGGCGGCGATCGCGGCCAGATAGAGGACGTGCCGTACCGCGGGCGGCTTCTCTTCCTTGACCTCCAGGGCCGCGGCGGCCTCCATACGCTCGAGACGATCGTCCGCCACCCCGGTCCACTTATTGAACCGATCGGCGAAGTTCTTCGACACGAGGAGGAGCGGTAGCCACCCGACGTAGATCACGGTATCCGCTAGAACGGCCAGGCCGAACTGGTCGGCTGGAGTGTCGAGCGCCGCGGCCGCAGCGGCCATGTTGCCCGTGCCACCGATCCAGGAGCCGGCGAGAGCGCCGAATCCTCTCCAGGCATCGGGACTGAGCCAGCGATGGACGAAGAAGTACCCCACCGGCGCACCGAGCACGATCCCCGCCGTGCCCATCAGCATCACCAGTATCCCCTTGCCCATCACCCGCACCGCGGCGCCCACGTCGACCGCCAGCAGCAGCAGGACGATGAACATCGGCAGTCCGTACTGCCGTAGAACGTCGTAGGTCGGTGAGCTGTCGGGCAGCACGCCGACGTTGCGCAGTACCATGGGCGTCGCGTAGATCCAGATCAGCGGCACCACGTACTTGAAGATCTTCCAGCCGGTGGCGCGCGCGAGCCAGAAGTAGAATGCGGCAACCCCTGTCAGGACAGCCAGCACGGCACCGGGAGACTCGATCACGGCGCGAACATATCAGACCGTCCGAGGCCCTGGCCCGGACTAACCCGGAGCCGGTACGCGGCTCGGCATCACCCCTTTCACCGCCCTCCCGAGCTCGAAGCTCAGGGGGATCTCGGGGCAGAGCCAAGCGGAGTGGATCGCCGGCCAGTCGCTCTCGTGGGCGCCTCCGATGAGGCGGCGCAGCAAGCTGTCCTGTAGCACGTCGACGGTCATCGGCCACACGACGGTCACGCTGTGCGAGGTCTCGATCTTGTGCAACCTGCCCCCTACCGAGAGATAGCCCCGGTCCCGGCGCCGAAAGTAATCGCAGGTCCGCTGCCAGGAACCGAGATCAGGACCCGCGCCCAGTTTCGGCTCGCTCTGGCGGCTCGCCACCTCCAGGAAGCCGCGGGCCTTGGCGCGCCAGGTCCAACCCTGTGCCCCGGTGTCGCGGGACGGTCGCGGGTAGGCGAATCGACCTCGCACGAGGCCGCTCTGGCCGGCCGCCTGGGCCAGCGGTACGACCCAGCGAGGAACGATCAGGGCCTTGAACAGGACCGACGGTACGCCCTCTTCGTCGGCGACGTAGAGCCGCACGTTGAGCTGCGGGTAGGACAAGCGAGCCCAGGGCATCGCCGCCAACCGCAAGCCGCTCTGGCGGAAGAGCAGCCCGGAGACGAATCCGTAGCGCACACCCGCCACCGAATGAAGCTCGTAGCGCAGGCTTTCGGGCAGCGGCGGCAGCCGATCGCAGGGCACAGCCCAGTTGACGTAGAGGCAGTCTCGGACGACGGTTCGTAGGAGCATCTGGAAACGAGCGGTGAGTCACCGGTTGTTGCTAGAGTGCGCCGGTTCAACCTATCAGGAGCGCTCATGCCAAAGAAAGCACTTTTCGGTCTCGCCGCCCTCTCCACCCTGGCCATCGTCGCCTGCCGACCGGTGACGAATGACGCACCGGCCGACGAGGCGTTGGGGCTCAGCGCTGACGTCTACACCGCGGCAGAGAGGATCGAGCCGGACGTCCTGCGCGAGACTATCGCCCGGCTGTCGAGCGACGAGTTCGAGGGTCGAGGTCCGGCGTCACCGGCAGATACCCTGACCCAGTCCTACTTGTCTTCCCTGCTCAGCGACCTGGGCTACTCGCCCGGCGCTCCTGACGGTAGCTGGCTGCAGCCCTTCGATATCGTGAGCATCACTTCGACGGCGCCCGGGACGTGGACCTTCTCGAGCTCGGAGAGCACGGTCGATCTCACCTACTGGGACGAGTTCATCGCTGCCTCCGGAGTGCAGGAGGAGAGCGCCAGCATCGACGACGCGCAAGTCGTCTTCGTCGGCTATGGGATTCGTGCACCGGAGTTCGATTGGGACGATTACAAGAGCCTCGACGTCAGCGGCAAAGTGCTCCTGGTGCTCAACAATGACCCCGACTGGGACGCCGAGCTCTTCGCCGGCGAGCGACGCCTCTACTACGGACGGTGGGACTACAAGTACGCGATCGCGGCCGAGTTCGGAGCCGTCGGCGTCATCATCATTCACACGACGCCATCGGCCGGGTATCCCTATCAGGTGGTCCAGACCTCGTGGACCGGAGCCCAGTTCGAGCTGCCGGCCGCCGGCGAGCCCAGAGCCCAGATCGAAGCCTGGGTGACCGAAGAGGCAGCGGCGAAACTGGTCGCGGCGGGCGGCCACGAGCTCGAAGCGCTGGTCGCCGCGGCCAGGAGCCGGGACTTCGAGCCGGTGGAGCTGGGCTTGTCGACCTCGCTCCACCTCGCCAACGAGCTCTCGACGGTGCAGACCGCCAACGTCGTCGGTCTGCTCGAGGGCAGCGATCCGAAGCTCGACGACGAAGTGGTGATCTATACCGCACATCACGACCATCTCGGCATCGGGGAACCTGACGCCGGCGGCGACACGATCTACAACGGTGCCCTCGACAATGCCTCGGGCGTCGCCCAGGTCACCGCTATCGCCGCGGCCATCAAGGCGCTCCCGGAGGCACCCAGGCGCTCCACCCTGATCCTCTTCGTGGCCGCCGAGGAGCAGGGCCTGCTGGGCTCGGCCTACTACGCTCGCCACCCGACCTTTCATCCCGGAGCGATCGCCGCCAACATCAATCTCGACGGCGGCAACATCTGGGGCCGGACGAGTGACCTGACCTACATCGGCTACGGCAAATCGAGCCTGGATCGGATCGTCGACGCGGCGGCAAGGCGCCAGGACCGTATCGTCCGGCCTGATCAATTCCCCGATCGCGGGTACTTCTACCGCTCCGATCAATTCAGCTTCGCCCAAATCGGCGTCCCCGCGATCTTCCTCGACTCGGGCACCAGTTTCATCGGCCGGCCCGAGGGCTGGGGCCACGAGCAGATCGAGGCGTTCGAAGCCGAGCGGTACCACCAGCCGAGCGACGAGCTCGACGAGAGCTGGAACTTCGACGGCATGGTCGACGACGCCCGTCTGGCGTTCTACTGCGGCATGTCGATCGCCCAGGCCGATGAGATGCCGACCTGGAACGAGGGCGATGAATTCGAGGCCGCGCGCCTCGAGGCGCTAGCCGATCGCCCGTGAGGCCTAACCTGAACTCTGCCCCACATCCTTGTGCGAGCCGTCGCACAGCGGCTGCGAGCCGGTGTGCTTGCAGCCGCACAGAGCCACCCGTCGGCTCTCGGTGACCTCGAGCAGCACGGGACGGAAGTCGCTGCCCTTGTGGGAGCCGTCGCAGTAGGGTTGGTTGGCCGATTTGCCACAGGCGCACCAGAAGTAGTTCCCCGGCTCGAGCTCCAGGACGTAGGGGAAGCGCTGTGCGATGACAGGGTGGGACATGGGAGCTCCTCGGTGATCAGACGGTCGTTTCCAGAAGGGTCTTCAGCTGGGCGTCGAAGCGCTCCAGATACTCCTCACGAAGCCCGTCGTCCAAGAACGAGTGCTCGAACGCGGATCGCGCCAGCTCTCCCAGCTGCGAACGACTATAGCCGAAGGCCGCTGCGAGAACCTGGTACTCGTCGATCAGCGAGGTCTCGAACAGGGGCGGATCGTCCGAGTTGACCGACACGGCAACGCCGGCTCGGCGTAGACGCTCGAACGGGTGCCGCGCCACGCTCTCGGCATAGCCCAAACGCACGTTGGAGGTCGGACAGACCTCGAGCGGAATGCGCTCGGCGGCCAGGGCGCGAAGCAAGTCCGGGTCCTCGACGGCGCTGATCCCGTGCCCTATCCTGTCGGGCCGGCAGACCTCGAGAACCTCGTGAATCGACTCGGGTCCGCACTGTTCGCCCGCGTGGGCCGTGGTGCGCAGGCCGGCGGCCCGGGCCAGCGCGAAATGCTCGCCGAAAGGAGCGACCGAAACGCCCTCCAGGCCGGCGAGGCCGAGTGCAACGACGCCCTTGTCGCGATGCGCCAGCGCCCATTCCAGGGTCACGTCCGCCGCCGCCGGAGCGAGGTTGCGCACGATGTCCGGAATCAGACGGATGAGCACTCCGCTCTCCGCCTCGGCGGTCGTCAGCGCTTCTCCCAGGGCCTGGGCGATCTCGTCGCCGTTCACGCCGTTGCCGACATGCGTCGAGATCGTGAAGTGGACCTCGGAGTAGACGATGTTCTGCGCCGCCTGGTGGGCGGCGAAGTCGGTCATCAGAGCCTGAAAGTCCTCGGGCTCGCGCAGACAACGCGAGCAGGCGAGGTAGATCTCGAGGAAGTGCGCGAAGTCGCGAAAGCGGAACCAGCGCCGTAACCCGGCCACGTCGTCCGCGGGCAGACTCACCCCCCGCTTGCGTGCGAGCTCGAGCAGTAGCTCGGGCCGCATCGAGCCCTCGAGGTGGACGTGAAGCTCCGCCTTGGGCAACTGCTCGACAAACTGGCGAACGCCGAACGGTGCGTTCATCGAGGCTCGGAATCGCCGCTCAGGTCCCTGACCCTCGCCAACCGATCGAGCACCCGCGACGGCACCAGGCCGTCGAGGTCGCCGCCCAGAAAGAAAACCTCCTTGACGAGCCGGCTCGAGAGGTAGATGTAGTCCTCCCGCGGCATCATGAACACGGTCTCCACCTCGGGGTTGAGCCGCCGGTTCATCAACGCCATCTGGAATTCGTATTCGAAATCCGAGACCGCGCGCAGGCCACGAACGAGAGCCCTGGCATTCACCGTCTCCATGAAATCGACCAGTAGGCCAGAGAAGCTCTGCGCCTCGCAATCGTCGCACTCCTCCAGTTCCTGGTCGATCATCTCGACTCGCTCGTCGATCGAGAAGGTGGGCTCCTTCTCCAAGTTGCTCAGCACCGCCACGATCGTCTGGTCGAACACCTTGCGGCAACGCTGCACGATGTCCAGGTGCCCGTTGTGAATCGGGTCGAAGGAGCCGGCGTAGACCGCTATCCGGGAATCGCTCATCGTCGCTTCTCCAGCAGATCGAAAGTCGCTGAGTTGAAGGCCGCGTCCATCACCCTGAGCAGCACCATCTCGGCGTCGCCGGGAAGATCGACCTCCAAGATCTCGCGACGGCCGTCGAGCAAGCCATCAAGGGGCGGAACAGGCTTCCACTCGCCGACGTCGACGCTGAGCTCGGCGCTGCGGATCGGGCTCAGAGCATCCACCAAGGTCACCGTCGCTCGCCCATCCCGCCTCAGCACCTCGCCGAGAGCTGGCGGCGAGTGGTCGATGACGATCGGCTCAGAGATCTGGTTCGCCACCAGCGCGGTCTCACCGGTGTTGCCGGGCCGGTCGCTCGCTTCGAGCCGGAATCGGTACACGCCGTCGGGAAGCACCGTGGCGTCGAAACTGTAGTGGGTTTCGTCGAGGTCCGTCTCCATCGGCAGCCATCCGCTAGCCGAATCATCACGGCGGAAGCTCAGGGCAAAAGCAAGCTCGTCTTCATTGGGATCGGCAGCCTCCCACCTGAGCGTCATGAACCCGTGGCGCCACAGGGTCTTCAGGCGTCCGCCGTTGCCAGGCGACACGGCATCGAGCCGGGTGAAGATGCCTTCACGGTTCGGATGGGCCGGCTCGTAGATTTGATCGCCGGCATTGAAGGCGCTCGGTACCAGCACCTGGCCGGGATCCATGGCTCCAAACTTCTCGATCCGTGGTTCGGCATTGTTCTGTCGATAGGAGACCTCGACCGAGGTCACCCGAGCCTCGTCGCCGGCCGTAGCATCGAGCTCGAGACGCCATTGAACGAAGCGCCCTCGCGGCACCTTCGCGAGCGCGATCTCCCAGCCGCTCGTCGCCGGTGACCAGTCGCTCCAGGTCGCATCCGGCGTCGAGCCGATGCCACTGCGCACGGCGAACCGGACCGCCCCGTCCTGAGCTGTCGAGCCGCGCCAACGCAGCGAGCCGAAACGGGCGACAGCCCCCGCGTCCAGGGCCTGGCTGACGTAGGTTCCGACCTTTTCCGGGCTCGCCACCGGTCGATGGAGAGCCGCGCCGTTGGTGGTTGCCAGGACCGGGCCTTCGCCGGCGAACAAACCGATGACCTGCCGATCGTCGAGGCCTGCTTCGAGGGCCAGGTGCCCGTCGACCAGGGAATAGACGTTGCCCTCCACTCCGCTCCCGATCCACAGGCGTCCGTCTATCCAGGCCAGTGCGTATACGGTCTCCCGATCGAGGCTCGCCACCGAGCGCACTTCACCATCGACACTACGCAAAATAGCGGACTGAGTTCCCGAGCTCGACGCCTTGGACGCGGGCATGGAGACCTCGACCGAAACCGTAACGCCGTTCATGGCTCCGTTCTCGTCACCATTCGTGGTCGAGCTCTGCCCCGCTTGTTGGGTGAACGAAGCCTCCGACGAAACGGCCGCCGCGTACCAACCGCCCAGGCCATCGTCGGCGAAGGCGATGACCTCGGTCTGCTCGGCGTCGAACCACGTCCGCACCCGGCCTTCGGCGTTGATGCTGTGGATTAGACCGTCGCCGGCGGTCCCGATCAGCACTGAATCCGCCAGCGGGTGGAGACTGCGCAAATGGACCTCGTCGCTCTCGAAGAGGAGTCGGCTCTCACCGTCGGCCGCGACCTCGTAGAGCCGCGCGCCGTCCCCAGTAGCGACGAGAAGATCGCCCCAGGGTGAGCGCGCAATAGCCCAGATGTAGGTCTCTGCGGGATCGAAGACCTCCCGAGCCTCGCCTTCTTTCAGGACGTAGACCTTGCCGTTGGGCGACGAACCGGCGAATACTGTTCCGTCGTCGTCGATCCACAGAGCGAAGATCTCCGGTTCGGGGGCGGTCCAGAGAGTAGACACCTCGCCGTCGCTGGCCACCTGCAGGACGCGCCCCGAGTTGCCTGTGCCCAGGACCCAGCCATCACTGTCGACAGCGGCCACGAAGACGAAAGGCTCCTCGATCTCGGCGAACCGCTCGAAGTGGGCCGCTCGGCGCAGCGCGCCGTCGGCGTCGATCGCCAGCCCCTCGAGCTCGCCCACCAGAAAGTCCTCGCGACTTCGCTGGCGAAAAAACCGCACCTCGGTCGCCCTCGCAGACTCGACGACGCCGAGCAGGCAGAAGAAACCCGCCAATCCAGCGATTTGCCAGGCACTTACCCTCATCTGCTCCCTTCCGCTCGGACCATCAGATCCACTCGCACCAGGCCTTCGAGCGGCACGTCGAGATTCTCCCAGAGTTCCTGCCGGATCGCCGTCCTCAGACCGGTGACTCCGCTGCGTGCCCCTGCTGCCCAGATCTCCCGTATCGAACCGGGCAGACGCGGCAGCGTCTCGCCGTCGACCGCCAAGCCCCTAGCTCGGGCGACACCGAGCACCGCCAGCTGCGAACGACTGTGCAGGCCGCTCAAGAACTCGAGAACCTGAGACAGCCTAGTCGGCTCGAACTTCTCGATCTCCAGGCGTGCTACGTCGATGCTGGTGCCGTCACCGACCAGCAGCATGTAGCGTCCAGGCTGCAGATCCCGTGGCAGGCGCAGACTCAGGCGGTGCCGCCGTGACTCGCCCCGGTATGGGTCGAGCTCGACCATCAGGTCGAGCATCGAGCCCGGCTCGACGATGCGGCGGCTCGGGTGTGCCGCGACGATTCGCGTAGAGCTTCGCTCCCGGCTCTGCTCGAGCTCGATCGCGATCGAGTCGATCTCGACCTCGGACAGCGCGTTGTTGGCCAAGAATCCCACCACATTGAGCAGATGAAGCGCTACGCCGATGCTGGCTCCGGCGCCATCGAAGGTCTGCTCGATCACCAGCGGCGGCCGGCCGGCCAGAGTCATCTCCGCTCTGAGATCGAGCCTCTGCTCGCCCCCAGCACCGCCGACGGCATCGATCGCGCCCAGTACGGCGGAGGCAACCAGCGCTCCAGCCAAGGGCGGTATCCGCGCCAGCCTCATCTCGAAGCGGCGAGTCGAAGCTCCTCGCACCTCGATGTCGAGCGGCACCATCGGAGCCTCCGCACCCA
>JAPUJD010000023.1 GCA_027296385.1 Acidobacteriota bacterium
CTTCCCGGGCGCCGGCTCGGAGCTCTACCGCGGGCTCGGCAGCGTCGTCGTCGGGGGACTGGTGATCTCGACCGTCTTCACCCTCTTTCTGGTGCCCGCCCTCTTGAGCCTCGTCCTCGACGCCCGCGTCGCGCTGACCGCGCGTCTGCGCAGCCTGCGCCACGCCGACGAGAAGCCTGTGCCGGTCGCCTGACCACCGTCAGGCCGCCGCATAGCAGGCGGCGGGCCCCACCACGAGCCTCTGCTCGTAGTCATTCAATGTATCCGAGAGCCCGCAAGCGTTCGACCGCTTCTCGCGAGTCGAGTTGATGCTCAGTCGAGCTGCCTCGGGCCAGGCCGTACGAGGCCACCTTTCGATTCGAGTAATCGGCGAGGATCTCGTCTTTAACGATGTCGCGCCGCACTTCACCCCGGGCGTCCTCGGGGATGGCCAGGCCGGACAACGCCATGAGTGTCGAGAAGACATCGTAGATGTCCGCATCTCGGACTTCGCTACCGGCCTTGATCGCTTCTCCCAGCGCGAATATCACCCCTTCCGGCGCGTGCATGGCATATCCATCGGGCGTCACGGCGAAACCGTGATCGGACGCTATGATCACGTTCACCTCAGGGCCGGCTTCAGCGATGAGTTGGGCGAGCAATTCGTCCGTGAACTGATAGTAGCGTCTGACCACATCAGCGTATTTCCCGGCTCTCGGTTCGACGTCCAAGGGCGTGCCGTATTCCAGAGCGCCGTGTGACACGATATCGACGCCGCGAAGGTAGGCGGCGATGAAGTCGAGGTCGGGATCGTTGGACAACAGATGACGGGTGAGATTAAAGACCGTCTTGTCCTGGGCCATCATGAAGAGAAACTCCGTCTCGATGGCATAGCTTGCCGCCAGGAAGCCGGCCGTGCGACCGTGCTGCTCCTGGAGACTCCGCATTCGGGCAATCTCAGCATCTGAGACATCCATGAATTGGCGGATTTCGTAATCGCTGATGTCACTGGCAGAGACGCGAAGTCGATCAAATTCCTCGAAGCGCGAAGACGGATGCACCGTGTGGAATCGCGAGTTGCTGGCGATGGAATCGTCTTTCGGATTCTGCGGATTCTGATAGGCGTCGTAGTAGAAGGCATCGCTGATCACGAGGGCGTCGCTCTGGTCCGGTGGCCAGCTCGCCCACCAGGCGATGCTGGCCGCTTGGCCTCCGGCACCTTCAACGATGTCCCAGAGACGCGGTCGACGGCAGTTCTGTGAGGAGATCGGCTCCAGCCGAAGCAACCCGGTGCCGCGGATGGCATCGAGTAGCCGATTGAGTAGGGAATTTGGTGTGCCCCGCTTTGCCCGCGGCCGCGGGCCACTGCCGGCGCCTCTCGCCGCGGGTCGGAGACTG
The DNA here is from genome assembly GCA_027296385.1 of Acidobacteriota bacterium. GTDB lineage: Bacteria > Acidobacteriota > Thermoanaerobaculia > Multivoradales > JAHEKO01 > CALZKB01. Next base: position 1,378 of record JAPUJD010000023.1, read on the forward strand.
ATGTCGTGGATCAGCGGTTGGCTCACGCCGGCGAGACGATAGGCGACGAACCGGGTCACACCGTGCTTGCTCGGTTCCACGCCGGTGACCATGCTGTTCCAGATCAGCGGCGACTGCATCGGTGAGATGGAGTGAAGGGGGCCGGCCGCTCCCTCGACCATCAAGCGCGATAGTGTAGGAAGCTCGTCTCGAGCCACCATGGCCTGAGCGATTTCCCAGGAGAGTCCATCGACGCCAATGAACAGGGTCTTTCGATCACTGACGCTCTGGCCCTTCAAGGCATCGACGAATTGCGCCTGGCCTTCTTTCAGCTCGCGACCAATCTTCCTGCCCTGATAGAACGCGGATCCACCATGGATGAGCGTCACTAGCGCGAACGATGCGGCGACGATCGCAGGTCGCGTGGCAGCAGCAAGCGCCCTCCTGTACCTGCCGAAGAACGCACGTCCCACGAGAAAGCTCCCAAGCGCAGCAAGGCCGCATCCAATCCGGACCAGCGAGGGCTCGTGCGTCACCATCACGCCGACACGAGCGCCTAGAGCGGCGATCATGAGGGCGGAAAGGAGTGCCAAGACGTCGGCGACGGCTTGACCTGGCTTGCCCTGGTTAGCGGAGGTCTGCTTCAACAGGAGCGCTACGATTTTTCCGAGGACGTGGGCTCCCATCGCAACACCGGCGCCGATGACAATGGAAACCAGGGCAGCGAGAGCACCGAGTACAAACCGATCGGAAGTTCCCAGTACGTTGACCGAAGCAATCCAGGACGCGACGGCGAGGCCAAGAGCCGTGAACAGAATCGCCCCTGCCGACGCGGCGCGGAGCATCTAAGTGTAGACGGTTCTTGTCATGAATCTGACGGCTGCACGATAGGAAACATCAGGGCCCCTCGACGGAGGACGGGCCCGGTTCGACTCTAGGCTTGATAGGGCGTTGGTGCATGGATCGCAGGTTTGAGGCAATCCGGTATCACAGGTCCCCGCGAAGTGCGGGCTGGGTGGACGGAGCGTGCGACGAGGCCCTCTTCCCGTTCGTGCAGCATAGCAGGCGGCAGGCCCCGCTTCGATGGGTCGTCCGGAGCTCGTCGAGGGCTGGTGGCAAAAAGCCAGCGGTCGATCATCTCCGTCGAGGCGAATAGAATCGAGTGCGGTGTCGTAGGATGATCAGGAGCTACGACTCCGCCGTTCCGAAGCCAGTGCCTAGGCCAGCGCTGCCTCCATGTAGCATGTCACGGCCCCAGAAGGAGACTCTGCGATGTTCATGATCCTCGGCTTGCTGGTCCTCGTCTTCATCCTGGTAGCGATGGTGGTCGGCGTCTACAACCGCCTCGTGCGGCTGCGCAACCGCTACAAGAACGCTTTCGCCCAGATCGACGTTCAGCTCAAACGGCGCTACGACCTGATTCCCAACCTGGTCGAGACCGCCAAGGGCTACATGAAGCATGAGCGCGAGACCCTGGAAGCCGTCATTCAGGCGCGAAATCACGCCAGCTCCGCAGCTTCGGCTGCGGCCGCCAACCCCGGCGACCCGGAGACCATGCAGGGCCTGATTGGGGCCGAGACCGCTCTGACTGGCACCCTCGGGCGTCTCTTTGCGCTAGCCGAGGCCTACCCCGACCTGAAAGCGAACCAGAATATGGCGCAACTGATGGAGGAGTTGACCTCGACCGAGAACAAGATCGGCTTCTCGCGCCAGGCGTTCAATGATTCGGTCACTACCTACAACACCGCTATCCAGGTCTTTCCCGCCGTCCTTCTGGCCGGAATGTTCTCGTTCAACGAGGCGGATCTGTTCGAGATCGAGGAGCCCACCGAGCGCGAACCCGTGAAGGTCTCCTTCAGTTGAGGTCCGACCTCGCCTGATCCGGCATCGGCCGTGGCAACCGGGACTTGCAGTGATGGATTTCTTCGACCGCCAAGACGCCGCCCGCCGCAACACCCGGAGACTCGTCGTTCTCTTCGGGCTGGCGGTGGTCTTGATCGTCCTGGCGGTGAATGTAGCGGCGCGGCTGATCTTCGTCGGGGCCTCGACCCGAATCGAGTTGGAGGGCCCCGACGGATGGCTTCATCCGCAGCTCGCGGTGGCCGTTACGGTGGCGACGCTGGCCCTGATCCTGATCGGGAGTCTCTACAAGATGGCCGCGTTGCGCGAAGGCGGCGCCGCGGTCGCGCGCATGATGGGTGCGCGACCGGTCGACTCGAACACCGAGAACGCCGGGGAGAGGCGCCTCCTCAACGTCGTCGAAGAGATGGCCATCGCCTCCGGGGCGCCGGTACCCGAGGTCTACGTACTCGATGGGGAGCAGGCGATCAACGCCTTCGCCGCCGGCATGACGCCGGCGGATGCTGTGGTGGCGGTGTCGGCCGGCTGTCTCGAGCAACTCTCCCGCGACGAGCTGCAGGGCGTCGTCGCGCACGAGCTCAGCCATATCGTGAACGGCGACATGCGTCTCAACCTGCGCCTGATGGGGATTCTTCACGGAATCCTGGTGATCGCCCTGGTCGGCTACTGGCTGCTCTATTCGATGCGTTTCTCGGCGCTCGGCGGACGCAGAAAGGAAGGCGGCGGTTTGCAGCTCGCCCTGCTCCTATTCGCTGGTGTGCTCCTGGCCGTGGGATGGATCGGAGTCTTCTTCGGGCGTCTGATCAAGAGCGGCGTTTCGCGGCAGCGCGAGTTCCTCGCCGATTCCGCCGGCGCTCAGTTCACCCGCAACCCGTCGGGCCTGGCCGGCGCCCTCAAGAAGATCGGTGGATTCGTGGCTGGATCCCGCCTGAAGAGCAAGAACGCAGAGCAGGCCAGCCATCTCTTCTTCGCCAACGGATTGCGCAGCGGACTCCTCGGGCTGCTGGCCACCCATCCGCCACTGAGCGAGCGCATTCTCCGACTCGAGCCCGGCTGGAGTGGCGACTTCCCTTCGCTCGAAGGCAGAGCTCCTGAAGGAGCAACAGCTCGAGCTCCCGCAGCCGGACCGCCAGGTGCTGTCGCGCCCGCCGCTGCTGCGGCGCTCTCGTCGCTCTCCAGTGCCGAACCGGAGCCTCCTCCGGTCGCACACGAGGCCGCCCGGTTTCTCGATTCCGTCGGTAATCCGAGCGCCGCGCACTTGGCCTACAGCCGCGAGGTCGTGGCCGGTCTGCCGGCGGTTTTGCTGGCCCATGCGAAGGAGCCTTCGACCGCGCGCTGCGTCATCTTCGGTCTGCTTCTCGATCGCTCGCCCGCGGAGCGAGAACAGCAGCTCGAGGAGCTCTCGAAGACCGTCGACCAGTTGACGGTACGCCAGACGCTCGATCTCGCTCTCCACGTCGACACAGTTCCGATCGAAGGGCGTTTGCCGCTGATCGATCTCACCCTCATCGCTCTGCGTCGCTTGTCGCAGTCTCAATACGACACGTTTGCCATTGCGGTCGACAGGTTGATCGAGGCCGACGACAAAGTCAGCCTCTTCGAGCTCACTCTGCGTCTGATCCTGCTGCGCAATCTCGGACCCACGTTCGGACGCCGGCCGCGACCGCCGGGAAGCGGCATCGGTCGCCAGAAGCTGGCCGGCCAGAGCTCCGTCCTTCTCTCGGTGCTGGCACACGCCGGCGGCGCCGACGCGAAACAGTCGTTCGCCGTCGGAGCCCGCATCCTGGGTCTCCAGCTCCGTTTCTTCGACCGCGATGCCGCCAGGGTGACGGCCGCAGAAGAC
>JAPUJD010000230.1 GCA_027296385.1 Acidobacteriota bacterium
AGCGCTACGCCTGGGATCAGCCCGACGTCGTCGACTCCACCGCCCAGGGCGGCGTCCAGAACAAGGAGTTCGGCTACTACGTCCGCCATCCCGGGCCGTCACCGGATTTCTTCCCCTGGGCGTTGGATCTGAAGCTCAAAGTGGTCGGCGTCGACTGCGGCTGTGCCGAGCACCCGATGAACACCAACATCCGGCGCCTGCACCCGGCCGAGTTCGAGAAGGCCGAGGCGCGCGCCCGCGAGGACCATGGCCAAAGCTGGGACGAGCTCTTTCCGCCCGACGAGTATTACGGCCTCACCCACCGCACGATGCCGCAAGCCGGTCTGGTGCTGCTCGAAGGGCTGGGGGGCGATCTGGCGGAGCTCAGCGACCGGCGCGCCTGGTTCTTCGTACCGCCGCTGCCGTTCATGGAGGTGGAGTCGGCTTGGAGCCGCGTCGCCGCGCTGGCCCCACCGTCGGGCGCCGACGAGGCCGAGTTCTTCGGCGCCATGTCCGAGATCGAAATGCTCGACATGACCCTGCCGTTCAGTGTGCAGACCCCCCAGTGGGCCAACTACGAGCCGCTGAGCGTCAAGTACACCAAGCGGGTCGGCGGCCAGGACCTCGGTCTCGGCCGCAACAACGCCCACTGCCGCGCGAGCTTCCATCTCGCGACCCACATGGACGGCGAGAAGCACTTCTGGTCTGCCGGCCGCACCATCGGCGAGGTGCCGCTCGACTACTGGCACGGCCCCGGGGTGATCGCCGACATTTCGTACTCCGTCAGCAACTCGAGCGTCTACACCCCGGCGATGATCGAAGAACAGGTCGACCTCGAGGAGGGCGACATCCTGCTGATCAAGACCGGTTGGCACCGTTTCGGCTGGAACAGTCCGGACGCGGACGAGTTCCGCTACATGATCCAGCACCCGGGCCCCTCGCCCGAGTTCGCCGAGTGGTGTGTCGAGCGCAAGATCAAGTGGCTCGGCATCGACTGCGTCGCCATGGAGCATCCGATGAACACCATCCAGCGCATCTGGCACCCCGGGACCTTCGCTGTCGCGGAAGCCAAGCTGCGCGAGCTGTACGGCAAGGGTTGGGACGAGGTCTACCCGCAGGAGAAGTACTACCAGGACATGCATCTCAACCTCTTCCCCAAGGGCATCGTGCACGCCGAGAACCTCGGCCGCGACATCGCCGGAGCCGAGAGCGGCCGCTACTACATCGCCGCCTTCGTCCAGCGCGGCATGGAGCTGGCCTCTTGCTGGGGGCGCTTCATCGCCTTCCGCGAAAGCTCCTGACCCCACTCGAGGTGGTGCCCTCCTGCCGCCATCGGCGCTGCCGCCGGGCGATCACCCGCTCGAGATCCTCTTGATCGAGCCCGACTCCGGCGCCCTGTGGCGACCGACGTTGGACTGAGTTACTCGCAGATGTAGCACGCCTCGAGACCGTCCGACGGCTCAGGAGCGTCGCGCTCGGCGTCGACGATGCAAAGGAAGCCGAACGGCTCCCTGGCATCTTCAGCGTTACGGAACTGGTGCGGGTCGTTGGGCGCCACGTAGACGACGTCGCCGAAGCGCACCTTGTAGACGAAACAGCCGAACTGCGCCTCGCCCTCGCCGCGCAAGGGAATCACCACATGTTCGTGCTCGTGCTGCTCGAGGGTGCTGAAGCCACCGGGAGCGATCTCGAAGTAGCGCACGTGAAAGCCGGTCGACTCCCCACGCTTGCCGACGAGCTCACGGCGCGAGATCCCGGCCCAGGTCTGTGTCGTCGCCTTGTAGGCCTCGAGGGCAACCCCTTGCCAGTCGAAGCCTCCCCCGTGGCGGATCACCTTGGAGTGATTGCCCTCGAGCGCCGGCGGTGGAGGCCGTTCATCGGATCGCGCCATGACGGTCACCGACTGTACGTCACCGCGACAGAAAAGTCGCATCTGTCGACCCCCCCAGCAAGTCCTGCGGTAAAGTTTCGCCATGACCTCTGCCGGCACCGATGGCGACCGCAGGCATCACTACCGCACCTGCAACCTCTGCGAGGCGATGTGCGGGCTCGAGATCGAGCTCGACGGCGACTCTATCGTCGCCATCCGCGGCGACGACGAGGACCCCTTCAGTCGCGGGCACATCTGCCCCAAGGCGGTCGCCCTGCAGGACATCTACGCCGACCCCGACCGCTTGCGCCGTCCGCTGCGACGCTCGGGCTCAGACTGGCAGGAGATCGGCTGGGACGAGGCGTTCGACCGAGTAGCCCAAGGCCTGGCCACCGTCCGCGATCAGCACGGTCCGGATGCCGTGGCGCTCTACTTCGGCAACCCCAACGTCCACAGTCTCGGCAGCATGCTATTCGGCTCGACGCTGCGCCGGGCGATCGCCAGCAAGAACGTCTATTCGGCAACCTCGGTCGATCAGCTGCCTCACCACGTGGCGTCGCGCCACATGTTCGGCCACTACTTCCTGCTACCGATCCCCGACATCGACCGCACCGACTACTTCCTGGTGCTGGGCGCGAATCCGGTGGCCTCGAACGGCAGTCTGATGACCGCGCCGGGCGTCGCCCGGCGCCTACGGGCGATCCAGGATCGCGGCGGCCGCGTGGTGGTGGTCGACCCGCGACGCACCGAGACGGCGCAGCAGGCCGACCGCCATTACTTCATCCCGCCGGGTCGCGACGCGCTGTTGCTGCTGGCCCTCATCCACACAGTGCTGGCGGAGAAGCTCGGCACGCCCGGCCGACTGGTCGACTTCCTCGACGGGCTCGACGCAGTCGAGACCGCCGTGGCCGGTTTCGAGCCCGCGCGCGTCGCCCCGCTCGTCCGCATCCCCGCGCCCGAGATCGAGGATCTGGCGCGTGAGTTCGCCGCCGCGCCTAGAGCCGTCTGTTACGGGCGCATCGGCGTCTCGACCCAGGCCTTCGGCGGCCTGTGTCAGTGGTTGATCAATGTTCTCAACATCATCACCGGCAATCTCGACCGGGCCGGCGGAGCGATGTTCCCGACCCCGGCCTTCGATGTCGTGACCGCCAATCGGCGCGGCAAGTACGGTCGCTGGCACACCCGCGTGCGAGCCTTGCCCGAGTTCGCAGGCGAGCTCCCGACCTCGGCTCTGGTCGAGGAGATCGAGACCCCCGGTGACGGCCAGATCAAGGCCCTCGTCACTGTCGCCGGCAACCCCGTCCTGTCGGCGCCCAACGGTGGCGCCCTCGAGCGAGCTCTGCCCGGTCTCGAGTTCATGGCGGCGATCGACATCTACCTCAACGAGACGACCCGCCACGCCGACGTCATCCTGCCACCGACGACCGGTCTCGAATGCGACCACTACGACGTCGTCTTCCACACGCTGGCGGTCCGCAACACGGCCAAGTACTCGCCGGCGCTCTTTGAGCCCGCCGCCGACACACGCCACGACTGGCAGATCTTCCGTCAGCTGGCGCGCCGTCTGGCGACCCCCGAGCGACCGTTCGATGCGACGGACCCACGCCACCTGGCCACCCCGGCGCAGGCTGTCGACCACGGGCTGCGCACCGGTCCCTACGCGGTGCAGGGCCTTTCGCTCGAGCGTCTCCAGGCGGCGCCGCACGGCGTCGATCTCGGGCCTCTCGAGCCGCGTTTGCCGGAGCGCCTGTTCACCGACGACCGTCGGATCGATCTCGCCCCGAGCTTGTTCCTGAACGATCTCGCGCGTCTGCGCGAGCTGTTCGATAACGCCGATGACGCGGGCCGTAGCCTGGCCCTGATCGGACGCCGCGATCTGAGAACGAACAACTCGTGGATGCACAACAGCCACCGGCTCGTGCGCGGACGTGACCGCTGTACCGTCATGATGCACCCCGACGACGCCGCGGCCCGGGGGGTCGAGAACGGCCAGCTCGTGGCGGTGGCATCGCGCGCCGGCCGCATCGAGGTGGCGGCCGAGGTCACCGACAACATGATGCCCGGCGTCGTCAGCATTCCGCACGGCTGGGGTCATGACCGGGAGGGTGTACGCCTCACAGTGGCGCAGGCCCACGCCGGCGCCTCGATCAACGACGTCACCGACAACCTCCTCCTCGACTCCTTGACTGGCAACGCGGCCCTGAACGGGGTGCCTGTGACTATCGATCCCCTCTGAGATCGTGACGGCCCGGCGGGACCGGGTGGCAACACTCGACCGGGCAGGAGCGTAAGATGGGGTATCGAACAAAACGCGGGCAGCGACCCGCACACATGCGGAGCCTCTGAAGGATGGGTGTAGTCAAGAAATCGATGCTCTCGGCGCTGGCCGTGCTGTTGCTGGCCGTCGGCCTCTTCGCCGTGCCCACCATCTGGCTCAAGCCGTGGTCGATCGACCACTTCTACGCCCGGGTCTTCGTGCGCTTCGCGCTCCGGCACCCGATGATGCTCTCGAGCATGCGATTGCTCGAGCCGATGGGCCTCGATTTTCACAACAATGATCTCGACGACTTCTCGATCGCCTTCCAGGAGCGGGAGGTCCGCTGGGTCGAGGACGAGCTCGAGATGCTACGGCGCTACGACCGCGCGGCGCTGGACGACGCAGGCGCGCTCTCCTACGACATCCTCGAATGGTTCATGGCCGACCAGAAGCAGGGCAACCGGTGGCCGTCCCACGGCTACCCAGTCAACCAGCTCGGCGGCATCCAGAGCGGGCTGCCGGACTTCATGATCAACACCCATCACCTGGAGGCGAAGAACGAGGCGGAGGACTACATCGCCCGGGTCGGGCAGTTCGGGCGTGTCTTCGACCAAGTCCTGGAGGATCTTGCTCTCCGCGAGGAGCTGGGTGTCGTCCCTCCCCGCTTCGTCATCGATCACGTCCTCGCGGAGATGCGGGACCTGATCGCGCCCTCGCCGACGGAGATGGTGCTCTACACCCATTTCGCGGAAAAACTGGCCGAGATGGAGGACGTCGACGAGGCCACGGCCGATGCCTTGAGCGATCGCCTGGCCGGTGAGATCCGCGACACCGTGGTACCGAGCTACGAGCGCTTGATCCGCTTCTTCGAGCGCCAGAGTACGACCGCGACGACAGACGACGGGGTGTGGAAGCTCCCCGACGGCGAGGCCTTCTACAACTGGACGTTGCGGCACCACACGACGACGGACCTGACCGCACAGCAGATCCACGACCTGGGTCTGTACGAGGTCGATCGACTGCAGGCGGAGATGCGCACGATCCTCGAGGCCGAGGGCTATCCCACCGAGGACCTGGCGGCGACGATGAACGGCCTCAACGAGGAGGAACGCTTCCTCTACCCGGACACCGACGAAGGCCGCCAGCAGATCATGGTCGACTTCCAGACGTTGATCGACGAAATCGACGGCGGTCTCGGCGAGCTCTTCGACGTGCGGCCAGCGAGCAGCGTGCAGGTCGAACGGGTTCCCGAGTTCCGCCAGGCGACGGCGCCCGGCGCCTACTACGACTCGCCACCCTTCGACGGGTCCAAGCCCGGCACCTTCTACATCAATCTGCGCAGCGTCGAGGAGATCCCCAAGTTCGGCATGCGCACCCTGGCCTACCACGAGGCCATCCCCGGCCATCACTTCCAGATCGCCATCACTCAGGAGCTCGAGGATGTGCCGTTCTTCCGCCGGGTCATTCCCTTCACGGCCTATGTCGAGGGCTGGGCCCTCTATGCCGAGCACGTGGCGGCGGAGAACGGCTTCCAGGCAGACCCCTACGACCACCTCGGCTACCTGACGGCCCAGCTCTTTCGCGCCGTAAGGCTGGTCGTCGACACCGGCATCCACGCCAAGCGTTGGACCCGCGAGGAGGCGATCGAGTACATGTTGGCCAAC
>JAPUJD010000231.1 GCA_027296385.1 Acidobacteriota bacterium
CGGCTCGCCGGCGGCGTTACTCGTGATCTCCAAGTCCGCGGCGCGGCCACCAGAGGCCTGCGGGCGGAAGAGGAGCGCGATAGTGCAGCTCTGCTCGGCCGTCAGGCTCGCGCCTGTGCAGCCGTCGTCCACGATCGCGAAGTCGTCGCGGGCGGCACCACCTACGCGGACGCCCCGGATCTCGAGCAGGCGACGACCGACGTTGGAAATCTCCACGGTGGCCTGCTCGCCGTCACGCCCCGCCCGCGTCGAGCCGAAGTCCAACAGGCTGAGGCTGGCTTGAGCCTTGGCAGGGCGGAGAAAGAACCAGTAGCCTGCGGCGCCGGCGGCGAGCAGAATGACGAGCCACACCGGCCAGTGCCGCCCGGACCTGCGAGGCCGCGACGCCCGCGAGCGGCGCTGATGGCGCGGGGTGGTCGCCGAGAAACCGAGCCGTCGCGGCCGGCCGCTGGGAGCCGGAGCTCCCCGTTCCGGCGGCGATTCACGATCGCCGGGCGCGGGAGCCCCCGGCCCCATCGGCAGGTCGATGAGGCCACCACCGTGGCCCTGGTCTCTCTTCTTGGGTGGGTCGTGATCCACGTCTCCGGTCCTCTCCAGTCGCGGGATTCTATCCCTCGCCCCACCCGAGGGTAGAATCGGTCCCGCCAACGGAGAATCGCTCATGCCACGACCGCACCTCGCTGCCCTGTCGCTGTGTTGCCTGCTGCTTCCCCTGGGCGCCTCGCCGGACGCCCGGGCGGCCGACTATCCGGCCGAGATCGAGGCCTGGCGCGCCTCCAGGATCGAGAGGCTGACCGGCCCGACGGGGTGGCTGACGCTGGCCGGCCTTCACCGACTGGCCGCCGGCGAGCACACGCTGGGTTCGGCGGCCCAGGCCAACATCGTGCTGCCGGCCTCGGTCCCGGCTTGCCTCGGCATCCTCACGGTCGCCGACGACTCCGTTTACCTGCGTGTCGATCCCGCCGCCACGGTGAGCGTAGACGGTGAAGCGAGGACGGGGCTCGAGCTGGCGCCAAACGCATCCGGCGACACTCCGATCGTCGAGATCGGTTCGGTCAGCTTCTTCATCATCCGCCGCGGCGACCTCCTCCTGCTTCGAGTCCGCGACAGCGAACATCCGGATCGTGCCGCATTTGCCGGCATCGACTCCTTCGCGATCGACCCGGCCTGGCGTTTCGCGGCCCGTTTCGAGGCCTACGATCCGGTCAAGCAAATCCCGATAGCCAACATCATCGGACTCGTCAGCGACAACCCGAGCTGGGGCGCCGTGGTCTTCGAGCACGAGGGCGAAACCTACCGCATCGACGCCGTGGCCGAGCCGGGAGACGAGCAGCTGTTCTTGATCCTTGGCGATGCGACCAGCGGCCACGAGACCTACGGCGGCGGACGCTATCTCTACGTCGACGCTCCCGATGCCGACGGTCGCGTCGACCTCGACTTCAACAAGACCTACAACCCGCCGTGCGCCTTCACGCCCTACGCGACGTGCCCGCTGCCACCGATCCAGAACCGCCTCGACCTGCGCATCGAGGCTGGCGAGAAGAACTACGTCGGTGACCACTAGTATCCCGTCCGATAGGTTCGTTGCCAGGATCGCCGAGGGCCCAGCGGCGGATCTGCCCGCACACGCCGGGCTTTCGCCGCGGGCTACGACTCGCCGGAGCCTGACGGCTTGTCGAAGATCGGCGTCGGGAAGGGCATCACGCTCGCTTCGCCCTCCACCTTGCCGGTGATCCGGTTGACCCCCCGCTTGTCGACCTCGTCGATGCGTACGATCGAGTGCATGGGGATGTTGGTGCGCCGCACGCCCTTGAATTCGCTCTTGAGCGTCTCCTCGGTCGGATCCACCACCAGCTCGCTACGCTCGCCGAAGAGGAAACCCTCGACTTCGATGAAGCCAAAGATGCCGCTCTGGCCAACCGAGCGAGCGTACATCTCGTAGACCTTGCCCTGGTTGAGGAAGACGATTTTGTAGATGGATTCTTCAGGCATCGGAGTTCGCCGCCGTTACTAGTCTATGCCACCGACCGGCCGCGGGGTGCGCCCAACAAAAAGTGCGACTTCTGGGACGGTCGCTAGCGAACGAGGTGCCATTGCGTCTGGCGGCCGGCGATATACACGATGCCCTCACCGTCGAAGACTGCGTCCTGCTCCAGCTTGATCTGGACCCACTGCCCGTCCCACTCGGGGACCTTGACCTTGACGTTGCCCTCGATCGAGAAGGCGGTGGAAGGGTACAGCGGCCAGTCGCCGCGAATCGGTGTCGGGCCCTGGTTGTCCCACATGCCGATGGTCGGCCCGGGCCCATGTCCGAAGAAGCCCAGCGGGTGGGTGTAGGTACTCGAAGCGATGCCCTCCGCCTCGCTGGCAGCGATCGTGGCTGCCAGGATCTCGTTACCCGTGCGCCCGGCCTCGAACGAGCCCGTCAGGTGATCCTGCCAGCGGTTGCCGACGGCCAGGGCCGCGCGCAGCCCCGCCGGTACCGCGTCCTCACCGAGCCGCGCCACGTAACCCATCTCCTGGGTGTCGGTACAGAGCCGCAAGTAGCAGACACCGACGTCGGTGTGCAGCACGTCGCCGGGCTCGATCACTCCCGAGGTGCCGCAGAACGGGCTCTCCTGCTCACACTCCAGGCCGAAGCGCTGGGTGTT
>JAPUJD010000232.1 GCA_027296385.1 Acidobacteriota bacterium
GACGAGGACAGTCTGGCGCTCCAGCGCGAGGCTGCAGGCACTCTCACGGAGGAGCCCAGGGACGAGGAGGCCGCCGAGAAGGAGGTGAGTGCCGAGGTGGCCGTCGGCGAAGAGGTGAGTGACGAAGAGACTCCCGACGTCGACGCCGATACCGCGACAAGGGAAGCCGACGACGAAGCGATCGAGATCGCCGAAAGGGCCTTTGCCACCCAGGAGATCTCTACCGTCGAGCTGCCGCTCGATGAAAAGGCCGTCGCCCCGGCCCCCAGGCCGCAGCCGTCGGGTTTGCTCGAGGACGCCGAGGTCGTTCCCCCTAGCGACCTCGAAGGACCGGGTTGGGCCTTTAGCGGGCCGGAGTCGAGCTCAGGCGACTCACGCTACGAAGAGGCGAGACGCCTCGCCCGCTTGTTGGTGACGGAGATCAAGCTCTATAACGAGGAGAAAGTACGCCAGGGCCGTGAGGGCAGCAATATCTACGTACACTTGCGCGATGATATCGAACGCTCGCGGCGTATCTACCAAGAGCGCATCGGCGAAGACGTGCGCAGCGACACGGACTATTTCCAGGAGGAGGTGGTCCGGATCCTCGCCGGGGGAAATTCCACAGCGCTGGGGTCCTGACACTTCCTACAATCCGGCTGTGTCCCGCAGATATGCACTCCGCCGTCAGAGGCTCCGGCCAGCGCTGATCAGCACGTTGCTGGTGGTGAGCTTCGCCAGCACCTCGGGGCCGTCGATATCGCTTCTCGATCCCTCTACCGCCGGCCCGGCGTTGCCCGCCGCTGCGGTCGAGGGCTGGTCCCTCAGGCGGCTCGGTGGCGTCGCCGACGCTTTTCGGGCCGGCGGCCTGGCGGCAGCCCGCCGCCATCTGGGAGATGGTGTCGGCTCGACGCAGCACGCCCTGCTTCTCGGGCTCTACGCCCATGCCGAGGGCGAGTTGGAGTTGGCGATCGACGCTCTGTCGAGGAGCGCCAACGCGACCGGGCTCCTCGAGGACTGGCGACTCTTCCAGCTGGCCGACGCCTTGATCGCCAGCGACCGGCTGGCGGCGGCGCGGGTAGTGCTGGAGGAGCTCCTCCAGCAGCACCCGGGCTCGCCGCTCTACTACCGCGCCTATCGCCGACAGCTTGAGATCACCTACCGGCAGGGCGACTGGCTAGGTGCGTTGGCAGCCATCGAGGCAGCGCGACAGAAAGGTCTCGATTCCGAGCTCGCGCCCGAGCTCGACGAGCTCCAGTGGCGTATCGCTGAGGATCGAGAGCTCGATCAACTACGGCGGACAACGGCACGACATCTCCTGGTCGAGCATCCTGTCGTCGCGTCCGAGCTCGAAGCCGTCGAGCTCTTCCGCCAGCGCAACGGCCAGGTCGACTGGAGAGCTGTGTTCACACCCGCCGAGTTGTTACTCCGGTCGGCTCGGTTGCTCGCAGCCCAGATCGTCGCCGGCGCCCTGTCGACACTCGCGGCCGTTCCCGAAGCGGAGCGTGACCTCGACTGGTTCTACCTCGAGGCCGAGGCGCTGACCGCGGACCGGCGCGGAGCCGAAGCTCTGGAGCTGCTCGATGCGAGGCCGGCGACGCCCCACGAACGCCTGCCGGAGCTCTGGCGGCTTCGGGCCGCGGCCGCGCTCGAGGCGTCTCGGGTCCGCTCGCGGCGCAGCAACGCCACGTCCCCGGTACGTCAGCAGCGTCGAGAGATCGCCTGGCGCGATCTGTGGCTGCTCGCCAACGCGGCGGAGCCGCCGTGGCAGCGCTCGGCGCTCGTTCAGCTCTACGAGCTGGCCGAACCGGAGGAGAACCTGGACGTTGCCCTCGATGTGCTGAAGCGTCTGCGCGCACTCGACCCGACCGACGTCACCGGTTACGAGGATCTCTGGAAGCTGGGTTGGCGCGAGTTCTCTCGTCATAACACGACGGGCGCAATCGGCATCTGGCGCGAGCTACAAGACCTCTACCCCGAGACCAGTAAGGCGCGGCAGGCGCTCTACTGGTCGGCGGTCGCCCACGCGGAGCTCGGCAATGACGATCGCAGTCGACGGTTGCTCAGAAGGATCATGGAAACGGACACGATTGATTTCTACGCTCGCCACGCGGCTCGCCGACTAGGGCTTGCCGTTCACCGTCAGTTGCGGACGGTGACCGAACCCTGGCCCGATGATCCAAACCTGGTCCGCGCTGCGTTGCTCAGCGAGCTTGGCCTCGACGCCCTGGCTCGCACCGAGCTCGAGCTCCAGCGCGGGAGCAGTGACGAGCGAGCCGCCGACGGGCTCGAAGCATTGATCCTGGCGCGTCAAGGCGAGCGTCGCGGGAGCATTCAGGCCGCCTGGAGAGCCTTCCCCGTCTTGGGCAAGCCGGGACAGAGCACGGTGCCCGAGTCGGTGAGACAGCTCTATTATCCGCGCGACTACAGGGAAATAGTCCAGCGATGGGCAGCAGCGAACGGGCTGCCGATTCCTCTGGTCTACGGAATCATTCGCCAGGAGAGCGCCTTCGACGCCGGAGCCATCAGCCGCGCCGGGGCTCGCGGCCTCATGCAGCTGATGCCGGCTACGGGCCGAGAGCTCGCCGGCAGGTTGCGCCTGACCTATTCCCGCCGCCGACTCGTCCAGCCGGATTACAGCGTGCAGCTTGGCACGCACTACTTCGCCCAGGTTCTTGCCATGTTCGACGGCAATGTGGAGCTCGCGCTCGCCGGCTACAACGGTGGCCCCTATCGTCTCAAGCGCTGGTGGCGCGAGGCCGGTTCGAGAGCCGAGGTGGATCGCTTTGTCGAAGGCCTGTCCCTGGCGGAAACCACCAGCTACGTCAAGCGTATTCTGGTCTTCGAGGACAGCTACAGAGAGCTCTACGGCGAGCACGGCTAGCGAAGCATCGCGGCCTACCAAGGCCCCGCCGTCCGAGTTATACTCCTGTCCCCTTCTTGGGGTTGCAAGTGGCTCGTTGAAAGCCGACTCGTTGTCGACTTGCAAGATTATGGGTCCATAGCTCAGCGGTTAGAGCATCCGGCTCATAACCGGCAGGTCCCTGGTTCAAATCCAGGTGGACCCACATTGGAAAGGCGATTACGGCGATTTCATGACGACGATTGAAACGGTAGTAGACCTTCAGAAGACTCACGATGAGCTGAAAGCAGCCAAGGAGCTTCTGCACGGCATACCGGACTGGATGCGCGAGCTCCACGACGAGTACAGTGCTCGCCGCGTCGAGATCGAGACCATCGAGACCGCCATCGAGAAAGCTGCTGCGGAGCGTCGAGAAGCCGAGGCAGGCGTCGAGAATTCACAGGAAAAGCTCAAGCTATACCAGGAGCAGATCGGCCGGGTCCGCAATCAGCGCGAGTACAGTGCGCTGCTGCAAGAGATCGACCTGATCAAGCAGCACGTGGAGCAGTTCGAGGATCTGGGTATCCAGGCGATGGAGCGCCAGGAGGGAGAGCAGGCACGACTGGACGAGGAGCGCCAGGCTTTCACCGACCTCGAGCGACGCTACAACCAGGAGCTCGAGAAGTGGGAGGCCCAGAAGCCCGACGTGGTCGAGCAGGCCGAGAAGTTGCAGGGCCGCATCGACGTCCTCGAAGAACAGCTGCCCAAACCGATCGTCGCGCAGTTCCAACTGATCCGGGAACGCTTCGGCGGGGTCGCGTTGGCGCAGGTCCGCGAGCTGCAGCGTATCGGCAAAGGAGTTCAGATGTGGCATTGCAGCACCTGCAACTACCGGGTCCTGCCTCAGTCGCTGGTCGAGATCAGGAACAACGGCAGTGTGGTTCTCTGTGACAGTTGCAAGCGCATCCTCTATTACGTCGAGGATGCGAGCTGACCCCGCCGCAGACGTGAGCTCGAGGTCGAGCGAAGGAGGGTGATGACTGCACTCTCCGAGATCGGGCAACGTCTCGATGCGATCAGGACACGCGTTACAGCGGCCTGTCGCCGGGCCGGTCGTGAGAGCTGCGATGTCGTCGTCGTCGGCGCTAGCAAGATGCAGCCCGTCGAGTCGCTGCAAGAGGCCCACGACGCCGGACTCGTCGTCTTCGGCGAGAACCGGGTCCAGGAGGCGGCGCGCAAGGCGCCGGAGCTGCCGTCCACGATCGACTGGCACCTTCTCGGGCCGCTGCAATCGAACAAGGCTCGTCGCG
>JAPUJD010000233.1 GCA_027296385.1 Acidobacteriota bacterium
GTTCTGGTGGCACCCGGAGCACGAGTATGCCGGCCGCATGGTCCGCTTCTCGGTCTCCGGCGAGGCCGAGAAGGGAGCTCGCGTCAGGCTGTGGTACGGCGGCGACCCGGCGACGCTCGAGCGCAGTTTCGAGGTTCTGGCGCCGGCCCTCGAGCTGCCGGCGCGGGTCGCAGCCGCCACGACCCTCGAGCTCGCCGTTCCCGTGCGCAACATGAGCTCCGTGCCGTGGGCCGCCACCGGCGCCTTCCCGGTCACCCTCTCCTACCGGCTCCTGGCGCTCGGCGACGGCGAAGCGTCCGTGTTCGAGGGGCCGCGGATCGCCCTGCCCGCTGACCTGCCCTCGGGCGACCCGGTCACGCTGACTCTGCCGATCACCTGGCCCGGGACGCCGGGCAAGTACCTGCTGCGCCTCGACCTGCTGATCGAGGACTACGCCTGGTTCGTCGACCGTCGCGGCGAGTCCCTGGCCGAGGCCGAGATCGAAGTCGTCGGATCTCTATAGCTGCCTTGAACTGCTAGGATCGCAGCCCCCCCTCGGAGCCCCGCCGTGTTCGCCAATTTGACCCAAGACACGCGCCGCCTCCGCGAGATCAAGAGCAAGCCGTATCCCTTCTACGTGCTCGAGTCGCTGCTCTTCGAGAACGGCTATCAGGCGGTCGTGATGCATCGCATCGCGCACTGGTTTCGGCGCCGCGGGATTCCCCTCTTCGGGCCGCTGGTCGCCCGGGTGTCGCTCTTGCTCACCGGGGTCGACATCGCCCCCGAGGCGGTGATCGGACCCGGCTTGCGGATCGCCCACGGCGTCGGCCTGGTGATCGGCAACAAGGCCCGGCTCGGAGCGCGGGCGACCCTGCTGCACCAGGTCACGATCGGCGCGCCCTCGACCCGCCGCATCACCGAGATGCCCCAGCTCGGCGACGATGTCTTCGTCGCCGCCGGCGCTCGCCTCATCGGCGGCATCACGATCGGCGACCGGGTCTTCATCGGCGCCAACACGGTACTGACGCGCGACGTCCCGAGCGATGCCAAGGTGGCGACCGCCGCCGAGCCCCGGATCGACGTGCGCACGCCGACGGCCGAAAGCTAGCGGCGCCTCTGCAGCGCTTCGAGAAAACTCGCGACACCGGTCATCAGCATCTGCACGGCCAGCGTCGTCAGGACGCGGGGCAGGGCCGCGGTGAGGAGAGTCATCGACGATACCTAGCCGCCGAGCGCGCGCTCGGCCGCGCGCTCGCCGCTGGCGAACGACTGGTCGGTCCACAGGTACCCCCACTCACCGTAGCGCCCGGCGTAGCGGATGCCGATCTCGTCGAGAAAGCCGTGCACGGTGGCGAGGGCGGCGGCGCGATCGAGGTCGAAGATGATGTTGGCCCAGCGTATCGGCCGCGCCTCGGTCATGAGGATGCGGTCGTCTTCCCGCAGGAGGCCGCAACGCCGCAGGTCGGCGAGCACGCGGTCGATGCACTCGTCCGGTGTGACGTCGAGCGGCCGGTATTTGTCGGAGTAGTAGCACTCGGCCTGGATGGCGCTGGTGCCGGCCGGCACGTTGCGCGGCGAGAAGAGGTGAGGGAAGCTCAGGCGGGTGAAGAAGTAGTCGTCGTCGTAGAAGTAGGTCCAGTGGTGCTCGGACACCCCCTCGCGGTCGATACCGACGTTGACCGTCACGCACCGCGTGCAGGCCAGCAGCTCGGCGGCGGCCTTCACCTCGTCGGGCACGCCGGCGATCATCGGAATCAGGGCGGGTAGCGGAACGGACGAGATCAGCGCGTCGTATCCGGTCTCGACGCCGTTGGCGAAGCGCAGCCGGCGAGCCTTGGGCTCGACCTCGGTCAGCTCCCAGCCGAGGTGGAGGTCGGCCTTCTCTACCCAGGGGCGCGGGTAGGCGTAGAAGCCGTCTTCGGTGGGGTAGCGGAAGTGGGTGACGTAGTGCACGTCCGGAGTCGCATCGTGAGTGGCGCCGTAGCGCACTTCCTCGAGGTCCGGGCGGTAGAGCCGTGGCCCGAGCCACTCGGTGGTCATCTCCTCGGCACCGCAGGTGTGGTACTTGCGGCCGTACTCCATCGGAAACGTGCGGCTGAAGGTCTCACCGTAGCTCGCCCGCAGCCAGTCGGCGTAGTTGGCGATCTCGCCACTGGGCGCCTCGGCCAAGGCCGCGAACTCGGCCACGATGGTGTCGACGAGCTCGGCCGGCAGGCCGTAGAGATTGCACTGCGCCGGGTGCTTGATCCAGTGCCCGCGCCAGTAGTTGTTGACCCGGCACTGCAGGGTCTCGAATGCGCCCCCGACGTTGTCGGCCAGCAGGTCCTGGAGCCGCCGGTTCTTGGTGAAAGAGACATGCGGTCCGTCGTCGAAGACGAAGCCGCTCGCATGGCGAAAGGAGGCGGTGTGGCCGCCCGGGAAGGTGTTCTTGTCGTAGAGCACCGGCTCGACGCCGCCTTCGCGCAGGCGTTGGGCCGCACCGAGGCCGGCCATCCCGGAGCCGATGATGACCGCCTTCATCGCGCCACGATCCCGACTCGTTGGCGCCACCAGGCGATGGAGCGCTCGAGGCCCGCCGCATGGTCGAATCGCGGTTGCCAGTCGAGCTCCTGGGCCAGCCGCGAGACGTCGGCGCTGACCTCCGGCGCCTCGTCGGCGCGCGCTTCGATGGCGCCGAGCTCGACGAGCTCACGGCGGTCGAGCTGGCGCGCGATCTCCTCGACCAGCTCCTTGAGCCGCACCGAGCGGCCGGCGGCGACGTTGATCGGCCCCCGGACGTCGCTGTCGACGAGACGGGCGAGCGCGTCGGCGAGATCTTCCACGTAGAGGTAGTCGCGCAGCTGCTCGCCATGGGTCGAGCGTGCCGGCTCGCCGGCCAGCAGCGAGCGCGTCACCGACGCCACGAGGCGGTTCTCGGCTTCACCCGGTCCGTAGAGAAAGAAGATCCGGGCCCAGGCTGCCGATAACCCGACCTCGGTGCGGTAGCTCTCGACGAGCTCCCCGAGGGCGTTCTTGCACACTCCGTAGGGGGTGGCGGGCCGGCGCGGCGAGTCTTCGCCGAGCGGCTGCTCGGCCCCCCAGTCGTACTCGGCGCAGCTGCCGGCCATCACCGCGCGACGGCCGCTCTGCTGGGCGAACTCCATCAACAGCTGCAGGCTGGCGCGAGCCCAGTGGAAATTATCGACGGAGCCTGCTGTCAGCTGCCAGGCGAGGTGTAGCAGGCCCTCGGGACGGGTCTCGCGGATGAGCTCGGCCGGGACCGCGGGGTCGAGCAAATCGGCCCGATGCCAACTCACTCCGTCTGTTTCGGGTGGCTCGGCCGCGTCCGAGGTCACGCCGATGACCTCCCAGCCGCGCCGGTTGAGCGGCTCGATACAGTGCCGGCCGATGAAGCCGGTCGCTCCTGTCAGCAG
>JAPUJD010000234.1 GCA_027296385.1 Acidobacteriota bacterium
AGTGCAGTAGCCACACTGGAGTCCGTGCTTCTCCCAGAAGCCTTCCTGCAGGGGATGGAGAGAGCCGTCCTGGGCCAGACCCTCGATCGTCTCGATCTCCGCGCCGTCGGCCTGGACGGCGAACGCCGTGCAGCTCTTGACGGCGCGACCATTGAGAATCACCGTGCAGGCTCCACAGCTCGTCGTATCGCATCCGATGTGGGTGCCCGTGAGACTCAGATCCTCGCGGATGAAATGCACGAGCAGCAGGCGCGCCTCGACCTCTTTCGACGTCTGCTCGCCGTTGACCGTGACCGTGATCTCGTGCCGGCTCATGCGCTGCCTCCTTTCGCTCGCTCCACCGCCTTGCGCACTGCACGCTTGGTGAGGACGCGGGTGATGTCGCGCTTATAGTCGACCGAGCCGCGAAGGTCGCCCGACGGATCGCACTGCGCCGCGGCGGCCTGGCCGGCGGCTTCGAGGACATCGTCGGTGAGCTCCTGCCCGGACAGAGCCGCTTCGGCGTCTGACGCGCGCATCGGCACCGGGCTGACGTTGGTGAGACCGATCCGGACCGCCGAGCAGCGCTCGCCGTCGAGGGACAACTGAACCGCGACGGCGGAGATTGCGTAGTCTCCAACCTTGCGCTCGAGCTTGACGTAAGCGCCGCCCGTGCCCTCGCCGGGTGTCGGAATGCGAATCTCGGTGAGGATCTCGCCCGGCGCCAGCGCGTTCTCGAACAGGCCGATGAAAAAGTCGTCGACGGCGATGGAGCGCCGGCCCTCGGGTCCGTGCGCGACGAGCTCGGCCCCGTAGGCCAGCATTGTCGCCGGATGGTCGTTGGCGGGGTCGGCGTGGGCGAGGTTGCCGCCGACCGTGGCGGCGTTGCGCACCAGCGGGTCGGCGATGACACGGCACGTGTCGAGAAGGAGCGGGTAGCGTTTGACGATCTCGGACTCCTCGAGCGCCGATTCGCGAGTCAACGCGCCGATCGCCAGATGCCCATCCTCCTCGCGGATGTACTGGAGGTCCTCGAGGCCGTTGATGTCGATGATCGTCTCAGGTTGCGCCAGGCGAAAGCGCATCGCCGGGATCAGGCTCTGGCCGCCGGCCAGGATCTTGGCGTCCTCTCCATGCTCGGTGAGCAAGGCGATCGCCTCGTCCAACGAAGTCGGAGCGTGATAGTCGAACTGCCCCGGAATCATCGGTTCAGCTCCCGTGGATTCGTTGAGCCCAATGCGGCCATGGTCGACTTCCTTTCTGAGGTTCTGAGATTCGAACGACGGGTGCCTCGCGGCGCGGAGACGAAACCCCGCGCTCGCTCGGGCAGGCTCGCCAGATGACTGGCCAAGCCCTCCAGCGACCGGAGGTTGTGAACGGGGAGAAAATCATCGACGAACGGCAGCGCCGCTGCCATCCCCGCGACGATCGGCTCATAACGTCTCGATCCGAGCAGGGGGTTGAGCCAGACGAGGCGATGGCAGCGATCCCGGAGGAATCGCATTGCCCTCTTCAGCAGCTCCGAGTTTCCCCGGTCCCAGCCATCGCTGACGATTAGCACGACAGCCCCTCGTCGCAGGATCCGGCGACTCCAGACCCGATTGAACGCGTGCAGGCTCTCGCCGATCCGGGTTCCTCCCGACCAATCGAGAACCTCACGGCTCGCTTCGGTGAGCGCACGGTCGGCGTTGCGCAGCCGCAGGTGCGGCGTCACCCGGGTCAGCCGCGTCCCGAACACGAAGCTCTCCACGTCCCGCAGGCTGTGGCTGAGCGAGTAGAAGAGTTGCAGTACGAGCCGCGAATAGCGCTCCATCGAGCCGCTGATGTCGGCCAGCAGCACGACGGGCCGTTGCTTGACCTTGCGGCTGCGCCACGCCAGCTCGATCGCGGTCCCGCCGCGACGCGAGGCCCGGCGCAGGACTCCGCGCAAGTCGAGTCGTTCTCCCCGCTGGCGGCACACCATGCGGCGTGTGCGCCGCTGGCTGACACGCCAGCGGGTCTGGGCGATCAGCCGTCTAACCTCATGCAGCTCCTCCTCGGTCATCGCACCGAAGTCCTTGTGCTGCAGGACCTCCAGGTCACTGTAGGCTCCAGACCTGTCGCTGAGCTCCACCTGCGGCTCGTGGGAGCCCGCTCGGGCGGTCGAGAAGCTCGTCAGGGACAGGTTGCGAGACGATCGCGGTCCATGGCGCAGCGCCAACGACGCCGGGCGGCGGCGCGCCCCCGCAATCTTGCCCGGCACGCGCCAGAACAGGTCGAAGAGGTGCGAGAAGAGATCGAGGTCCTCACACCGCGACACGAGCGTCGCGCGGGCGGCATGGAACACCTGGTCTCGTTCGCCTAGATCTATCCACTTCATGGCGCGCATGAAATCGACGGACTGGCCGACCGAGACGGCGAGCCCCGACCGGCGCAAGACCCTGACAAAAAGAACCAGGTTCTCGACGACAGGGCTCGGTGCCGCGCGGCTCAAGAAATCCCCTATCCGCTGGCTCGTTCGAGGAGTTCCTCGACGAGGGGCCCGCGCACCGTGTCGATGTCATCCTGGTACTTGAGAAAGAAGCCGAGGGTCACCTCCACCGTAGCCGCGTCGAGAGTCTCCTTGTCGAGGTGGACCAGTGCTTGCGCCCAGTCGAGAGTCTCGGCAATACCGGGCAACTTGTACAGGTCTTGCTGGCGAATGGCCTGAATGAACGCGACGATCTGGCCGCTCAGGTGCTCTGAGAGCCCCGGCACCTTCCGGCGCACGATCTCGACCTCCTTGTCGAAAGAGGGATAGTCGATCCAGTGGTAGATGCAGCGGCGCTTCAGCGCGTCGTGGATCTCGCGCGTGCGGTTCGACGTGATGATCACGATGGGCCGGTGCTCTGCCTCGAGAGTGCCCAGCTCGGGAACCGTGATCTGGAAGTCGGACAGGAGCTCGAGCAAGAAGCTCTCGAACTCTTCGTCGGCCCGGTCCAGCTCGTCGATGAGCAGCACCGCCGCTCGATCCCGACTGCGGTCGATCGCCTGGAGGAGTGGTCGTCGCAGGAGAAACTCCTCGGTGAAGATGTCTACCGTATCGGCCTCGCCGCCACCCTTGTGTGCCTGGATCGCCAGCAACTGGCGGGTGTAGTTCCACTCGTAGACCGCCTGGCTCAGGTCGAGGCCCTCGTAGCATTGGAGCCGGATCAAGGGTGTGTCGAGCGCGCGACTCAGAACCTTGGCGACCTCGGTCTTGCCGACCCCGGGCTCACCCTCGAGAAACAGCGGCTTCTCCATGCGCAGCGCGAGGTGGAGGCTCGTGCTCAGGCCGACGTCGGCCAGATACTGGTGACGCTTCAGAACCTCAAAGGTCGTCTCGATCGATGAAAACACTCGAGTGCTCTCCGACATGCGCTCTACGAGCTCTCTTCTCGGGAAATACAGGAAAAGTATTCTACCAGACATCCGGTGCGGTCTCGGATAGGCTAGTTCGTAGGAGAGAATCGATGAGCGACGGTGAAAGCGTGGTCACCCCGGCGGCGAGTTGGCTCGCCGAAGGCCGGAGAGTCGCGACCGCCACGGTCGTCAACACATGGCGCTCGGCGCCCCGCCCCGTCGGCAGTCAAATGGCGGTCAACGACTCGGGGCAGTTTGTCGGTTCGGTCTCGGGCGGCTGCGTCGAATCGACCGTCATCCAGGCTTGCCAGGACCTTCTCCGGAAGGGCGAGCCCCGCAGCCTCGAGTTTGGTGTCTCGAACGAACGGGCGTGGGAGGTTGGACTCGCCTGCGGCGGTCAGATCGAGGTCTGGGTCGCAGAAGCGGAGCCGGCAGTGCTGGCGCGCCTGGCCCGAGTCCGTGGCGAACGGTCACCCGTGGCCGTGTTGATCGACCTGTCAACGGGCGCGCAGCGCGTGGTCGAGCCCGAAGACGCCTCGGAGCTCCCCAGTGAACTGCGCTCCGGGCTCGAGCAAGCTCTGAGAGACGACCAGAGCCGCGCGGTCGAGGACGGAGGCCGACGGTGGTTCCTTCACGTCTTCAATCCACCGGCCCGAATCGTGATCGTCGGTGCCGTGCACCTGGCACAGATTCTCGCTCCGCTGGCGAGCCTCTCCGGTTTCGAAGTAATCGTCGTCGATCCGCGAACGAGCTTCGCGAGCGCAGACCGGTTCCCGGGCGTCGCGTTGGATCTGCGCTGGCCAGGCGCGGCCTTTGCCGACATCGGCCTCGATCGGCGAACCGCCGTCGCCGCCTTGTCGCACGATCCCAAGCTCGACGATCCCGCACTCGCGAGCGCCCTCGACAGCGACTGCTTCTACATCGGCGCGCTCGGGGGCAGAAAGAGCCGCGAGGGGCGTCGCGTGAGACTCGGCGAGCTGGGTATCGATGACGATCAGCTGGAGCGCATCCATGGCCCGATCGGTCTCGACATCGGCGCGCGGACGCCAGCCGAGATCGCGCTGGCGATCCTGGCCCAGATCATCGACCGGCTGCGCAAACCGGTGGCGTCCTGACCGGCGGTGGCTATTCCGAAGGGGTAATGCCTCCACGCTTGCAGCTGGGCGTTCCCCGAGGAGATCGATTCTTGACCTCGGTGGATCTGCGGCGGCCGGGGGGGCTATGACAGCACCGTTGTATGCTCGATCTCTCGTGGGTAAGGCATCCATGGCCCATGTCAACGCCAGCCGGCTCGTTCTCTTCGACGGCATCTGCGGCCTCTGTGCGCGCACCGTCCGCTTCGTGCTGCGGCACGACCGAGAGGGCCGATTCGTCTACGCGCCGCTGCAAGGAGAGGTGGCGGCAGCCGTCCTCGCGCGGCACTCGCTCGCGTCCGATCTCGAGACGATGATCTACGTCGCCGACTTCGACAGTCCGACCGAGCGAGTGTTCTCCAAGTCAGACGCCATCCTCGCGATACTCGACGAACTGGGCGGACTGTGGAGCGTGGTCGCCATGATGCGCATCCTGCCGAGGGCGATCCGCGACACCGTCTACAGCCTCGTCGCCCGCTACCGCTATGCCTGGTTCGGACGCTTCGAGACCTGTCAGCTCCCAGCGCCCGAGCAAAGAGATCGGTTCCTTCCTTGACCGCGATGAGGGTGGCTGCAGGACGAGATCTAGCGCTCGGTCCGACTTGTCACCGACACCGGCATTCACGCCAGGCGATGGACCCGCCAACAGGCGATCGACTACTTCATCGAGATTACGGAGCGGCGTGGAGGTGATCGCGCGAACTGTTGCG
>JAPUJD010000235.1 GCA_027296385.1 Acidobacteriota bacterium
CCGTCGGCGAGCTTCTTCCGGGCCGGCTGGAGATCTCGACCGGCGAGCTGGTCCTACTCGACACCGATGCGCGCCCGGCTCCGGTCGGACAACGAGACCGCGGTCGTGGTCTACCGGGTGGGCCAGCTGGCGACGTCGAGCAACTCTTCGGCCGGGATCTCGCTGGTGGCCTGGATCGCAGGGACCACCGGCCGCGGCGGCGTCGCAGCCGTGGTTGCAGCCAGCGGCACGACGGCCAATAGCAGTGACAACCGGAACTCGAGTGACCTGGTCATCCGCCCGAACCTTCCTTCTGTTTGGGTCTCGAACCGCTCGTGTAGTCGCGGTACTCCTGCCACAGTCTCTCACTTAGCGCCGGATCTTTCTCCTTCATCGCCGCCTCGCGCAGCTGGCGAGCGACGATGTCGTCACCATCGCCGTCGGGAATGTCGGGCGGGATGTCGCGTTTGGCGGATTCGTCGCTCTCGTCGCCGAGGATCTCTTCCCCCGTCCGAGCGCCATCGACGGGATCGACCGCCACGTCGGAGCCGCCAGTCGCGGTCTGAGTGCTGTCGTCGGCGCCTCCTTCCGCCGATCCGGCGCCCGCGAGACCGCCTGCGAGACCGCCGGATCGACTTGCTCCGCCCGCCCCGGCGGCAGCGGCCCGCTCTTGCTCGAGCTCACGTTGCTGACGCTGGAGAAGTTCCTCGAACTCGGCCAGCGAGGCACTGAGCCGCTCATCGAGTGCCGCAGTCTCCTCTTCCGAAGTGCGGGCGCCGGCCGGTGGGGTGGAGGTGGCGCCTGGTTCGCCCCCAACTGCGGATGAAGGCGTACTTTCTTCGGCTGAAGGTGCTTGCGCGGGGTCGCCGTTCGTTGCCTTGTCGCTCGGTGCAGACGCCTCTGCCGGTGCCCTCTGGCTCGGGGGCGCCGATGGACTCGTCGGGGTCGCCGGGGCCGCGGGAGGCAAGGGCGTGGGAAGTGCCGGCGGGCTGGAGGCGCAACCGCACAGGATCAAGAGCGTCGCGAGGAGTGACGTGCCGTGGCTTCTGGCGGCTTGGCTCATCGTGGGGACAGATCTCGGGTTGGCGGGTGGCCTCGGAGTGGCGCATGGCGAGGAGCGCCGCTGAGAGGCTCAGCGGTCAATCATAGACTGCACAGTTGGCTTGCAAAGAGCGTTCCATGCTGGATGGGCACCCTGACTGCGTTGCCGACCACGAGGGGCTCCCGCGTGACCTCTTTCCCGAACGGAAGCGTCCTCGGACGGAAACAAGCGGACGAGGGTCTTTCGGCCAGTTCCTAGTCGAGATAGCCGAGCGCTCTGAGGTTGCTCTCCATCGCCTCGTCGAGCTCGGCGTCCTCGCTGCCCGGCTGCAGGGCTCTCCCGAGCTCGATCCAGGCCAGCAATCGCGAGCGTAGCCAATCGGTCTCCATGCTGCTGTCGCCGGCCAGGTTGTTCGCTTCGTCGGGGTCGGTGCGTAGGTCGAAGACGTACTCTGCTTCGTGAGTTCGGCCGGGTCCGTCGCCGACGCCCCACTGGGACCCCTTGCGAGGCGCCCAGACGAGCTTGCGCCCGCGACTGTAGGCGGCGAAGATGCCGCCCGGTACTCCCGGTGCGGCGGCGAAGCGGATCTCCTTGCCGCCGACGGACCCGGAATCGAGCAGCAGCGGCCACAACGAGCGCCCGGCCAGGAGCTGCGGCTCGTACTCGCTGACCAGCCGGCGCAGGGTGACGTAGAGGTCCTGGGTGTCGGTCGCGGCTTCGACCCGGTGTGGCGCGAGAGTACCGGGCCACCAGACCACCAGGGGTACATGCAGCTGATCACGGTAGAGCGTGTAGCCGTGGAGGACGCCGCCGTGATCGAAGAACTCCTCGCCGTGATCGGAGGTCACGACGAGGAGGACTTCGCCGGCTGCGTACCGCGCGAGGATCTCGTTCAGCAGTCGGTCGAGCTCGCGGTCGTTGTAGGCCAGGCCACCGCGGTAGAGGGTGGCGAGCCGTTCGCGGTCGTCCTGAGAGGCTTCGATCTCGCCCTGGCGCAGCCGCACGAGGGTGTCGGAGTCGCCGCTGATGGTCGAGTCGAGATCCGCCACCGCGGGGGCAACGAACTCCGCCGGGGGGGAGTAGGGGGTGTGCGGATGCACTGTGTGCAGGTAGAGGAAGGCGCGCTCGTCGGGCTCGAGACCGCGCAGCCAATCGAGCGCCGCCCGGTGCACCCATTCCGCGTTGTCGTTGTAGGTCGTCTTGGGATGGAACTCGTAGAGCACTCCACGGTCGAGGTGCTCGAAGCCACGAGTGACGCCGTAGAAGTCGGACACGTACCCGTTGCCCGAGAGCAGAGCCGTGCGATAGCCGGCCTGCTGGAAGAGCTCGGCCAAGAGCGGCGGTCCCTGGCGTGACAGGCGCTTGCGATTGCTCTCGAGAACCGGCCGGCCGGTGAAGAGCGTCTTGGTCGAAGGCAGGGTGTTGGGCGCCAGGGACTGATGGTCGACGAAGGTCACGCCCTCGGCCGCCAGTCGATCGAGCAGTGGCGTCGCCTGCGCGCCGCCGCCCAGGTGTCCGACCGCGTCGGCGCGCAGCGCATCCATGACGTAGAGAAGCACCAGCTTCGGGGCGGCTGGCACCACCGGGGCAGGCTCCGGCGGCGTTGCCGGAGTGGTGATCGTCAGTTCCCGCCAGCGCCCGGGCTCACCGGTGCCGTGGGCGAGCAGGCGGATTCGCACCAGGCCCTCCGTGGAGCGCAGCGGGACATCGAAACTCGGCCCGCGCCACCGGCGCCACCACGATGGAGGCCAGCTGAAGACCTCCTCGGCCGCCTCGCCCTCGCGCTCGATAAGGATTTGGAACGACTGCTCGGAGCGGGCGTTCGCCGGCGGCGAGAAGCTGCCGCGTAGTCGAGTACCCGCCGGGAGCCGGCGAACGAAGTCGACCGCCGAGTAGCCGCTCTGAATCACGGCGTCGTCCCCGATCCGTACCTGGCCCGCGGGCAGCGCCTGCTCGAACTCGGCCTTTTCGATCCCGACCTCGCTGCCCTCCGGCCAGATGAAGTCGACCGGGTAGCGCCCCACGGGCAGGGCCGGGAGCTCGACCGAGGACGGGTCGAGCGGCAGCTCGGCGACCTTCCGGCCATCGACGCGGACCTCCACCGTGCCCTCGGCGGGGAGTCGGTGCACCTTGGTGAGGAACTTGAGCGTCCGGGGCCTGGAGGAGAGGCTGGTGATCTCGAGACGGGCGGGCTGCTCATAGGGCACCATGCGCAGGACGTGGTCCTCGCGCCAACCCCACCAGCCGTGGACGAAGCGGTTGGGGCCCAGGGAGGGCAGGAAGTCGAGGACGCGAGCCTCGGTGAGGATGTCGGGGTGGTGGAGAGCGTCGACCAGGGCGGCGGCAGTGAGGTCGCCCCGGGGCTGGCAGGAGAGCGCGGCGCCGGCGAGCAGCGCCCACCAGAGCCGGTGGCTAGGAAGCCGGAGCGACTTCAACAGTGGCCTCGCAGACGGCACCGCCGTTGTGCTCGGAAAACCACGCGATGCCTTCGCGGACGGGATCGAGCAGCAGCTCGTAGGCGCCGGGCTCAGCCGGAGCCTCGACATGGATCGTCGTTTCCAGGCTGGCTCCGGCCTCCAGCGCTCTTGGTAGCTGAGTGCGCGCGCCATCGTAGACCACACTGAGACCGTCTTGCTGCCAGTGGTACGACAGCGCCACCCGGGTCAGGCCCCAACGCGGCCAGGAGACCCGGCTGGTGTTGCGCAGGGCGGCGGTGACCTGGAAGGTGCCGCCCGCCGTCACGATGGGCGGCACCACGCACTCGGACCACTCGAGGCTGAACGACGCGGGATCGTAGACCCGTCGCCG
>JAPUJD010000236.1 GCA_027296385.1 Acidobacteriota bacterium
GCTGAACTCGAGGAACCGAAGCATGCAAGAAATCTCCTTTACCATCAATGGTGAGCCCCGAACGGTGCCGATTGGGCCCGGGGAGAGCCTGCTCGAGACTCTGCGAACGCGCTGCGGCGTGTACTCGCCCAAGGATGGATGTCAGCCTCAGGGACAGTGCGGCTGCTGCCTGGCGCTGGTCGACGGCGTGGCCAAGACAGCCTGTGCAGTGCCGGCCGCCAAGATCGACGGCAAAGAGATCGTGACGCTAGAGGGTTTGCCCGAAGAGGAACGTCAGCTCATCGCCAAGAGCTTCGTCACCGTCGCCGGCCTCCAGTGCGGCTTCTGCATCCCCGGAATCGCGCTCCGGGCCAAGACCTTCCTGGACAAGACGCCGAACCCGACACGCGACCAGATCGCGATTTCCCTGGCTGGACACCTCTGCCGGTGCACCGGCTACGCGAAGATTCTCGACGCCGTCGAGCTGATGGCCAAGGCCCGCCGAGGCGAAGTGGTCCCCGAGCCGTGCACCGACGGACGCGTCGGCAGCTCGTTGGCGCGTTTCACCGGTCACGAGCTGACCCTGGGCGACAGGCCCTACGTCGACGACATGGACCGCCCTGGCCTGCTGCACGGAGCCGTGGTTCTTTCGCCGCACGCGCGGGCGAAGGTGCTGAGTATCGACACCTCCAAGGCCGCGGCATACGCCGGGGTGGAAGCCGTCGCCACGGCTGAGGACGTACCCGGGCAACGCTGGTACGGCCTGGTCTACAACGACTGGCCGGGCTTCGTGGCGGTGGGCGAAGAGGCTCGCTGCGTGGGCGACGTCCTGGCCGCGGTGGCCGCGGTCGACGAGGCCACCGCTCGCGAGGCCACGGCGCTGGTCGAGGTCGAATACGAAGTGCTGGAGCCCGTCCTGGACCCGGAGAAAGCCATCGAGAACGGCGCGCCACAGGTCAACCCGGTGCACGACAACCTTCTCTCGATGACCACCGTGCTGCGCGGCGATGCCGAAAAGGCGCTCGGCGAAAGCGCTCACGTGGTGAAGGGTACCTGGACCACCCAGCGTATCGAACACCTCTACCTCGAGCCCGAGGCCGCCCTCGCCGAGCCGACCGAAGACGGCAAGCTCAGGCTCTACACCCAGGGCCAGGGAATCTTCGACGACCAGCGGCAGGTGGCCGCCTTCCTGGATATTCCGCTAGAAGACCTCTACGTCGAGCTGGTGCCCAACGGCGGCGCCTTCGGCGGCAAGGAGGACATGTCGATCCAGGCGCAGACGGCGCTTCTGGCCCAGCTCACGGGTCGACCGGTCAAGCTGACCCTGAACCGAGAGGAGTCGATCCGGCTCCACCCCAAGCGGCATCCGATTGTCATGCACTACACCGTCGGCTGCGACGAGGAGGGCCGGCTGACCGCGGTCAAGGCGCGCATGATCGGCGACAGCGGCGCCTACGCCTCGGTGGGATCGAAGGTCCTGGAGCGGGCCGCGGGGCACGCCTGCGGGCCCTACAACGTCGCCAACGTCGACGTCGTTTCCAAGGGTGCCTATACCAACAACCCGCCGTGCGGAGCCATGCGCGGCTTCGGCGCCAACCAGGCCCACTTCGCGATGGAAGGCTGCATGGATCTGCTGGCCGAGAAGGCAGGCCTCGACGGCTGGGAGATTCGCTGGCGCAACGCTCTCGCGGTCGGAGACACCTTCGCGACCGGCCAGGTGCTGGAAAAGTCGGTCGGCATCAAGCAGACGCTCGAGGCAGTCAAGGACGCCTACCACGAGGCCAAGCGCCAGGGACGCGCCGTCGGCATTGGCTGCGGACTCAAGAACAGCGGAATCGGCAACGGCGCGAAGGAGTACGGCAGAGCGCGTCTGGCTGTCGAGGACGACGGCACCATCTCCATCTACAACGGCTACACCGAGATGGGCCAGGGCCTCCTCACCGTGCTCATCCAATGCGTTGTCGAAGTCACCGGGTTACCGCCGTCGATCTTCCGCTCCAAGGTCGACTCGACCTTCGCCCTCGGATGCGGCCAGACCACTGGATCACGCGGCACCCTTCTCGGCGGCCGCGCGGTCGAAGACGCCGCCAAGAAGCTCAAGGTCGACCTCGATCAGGGCTTGTCGGTCGAAGAGCTGGCAGGTCGGGTCTACAGCGGCGAAGTCCTCATCGACGACACCACCGCGCCGGGTCAAGTCACCGACAAGATCAAGACCCACACCGCCTTCGGGTTCGCCACCCAGGTCTGCATCCTGGACGAGGACGGCAAGCTGGATCGCTTCATCGCCGCTCACGACGTCGGTCGAGCCATCAACCCCGCCCCGTGCGAAGGGCAGATCGAAGGCTCGGTGCACATGGGCCTGGGCTATGCGCTGACCGAAGACCTGCCCTGCCCTGACGGCATGCCGGCAACCTTCAAGCTGCGTGAAATCGGCGTGATCCGGGCTCGCGAGATGCCTGACATCGAGGTCATCCTGGTCGAGGACCACGAGCCCGAGGGCCCCTTCGGGGCCAAGGGCGTAGGAGAGATCGGCCTCGTCCCCACCGCCGGCGCTGTAGCCGGCGCGCTCGAGGCCTTCGACGGCATCCGCCGCTACGACCTGCCGATGAAAGACTCGCCGG
>JAPUJD010000237.1 GCA_027296385.1 Acidobacteriota bacterium
CCTGCCGACGGTCATGATCCTCGATCAGAACCAGCGCATCACCTTCTCGAAGATGGGCGTGTCCCCAGGCACCCAAGTCGGCGCGGCGATCAACCGGGCTCTCGCTTCCGGATGATCGACAACGACCCCGTCGAGCGTCGCCCGACGGGGTCGAGATGGGTGGGGAATGCCGTGGCCGCTACTTGAGGACCACGAGGGACACGCGGCGGTTGAGGGCGCGGCCTTCGCGAGTGCCGTTGTCGGCCACCGGCGCGCTCTCACCATAGGAGATCAGCGACATCCGGTGCAGGGCGAGGCCGTGATTGTCGCTGAGGTAGCGCCGGACGGCTTGCGCACGCTGCTCTCCGAGCTTCATGTTGTAGGCGTCGGGCCCCGTCGCGTCGGTGTGACCTTGGATCTCGACAAAGACGTTCTCGTTATCTGCCTTGAGGTCGCCCGCGAACTCGTCGAGGGCCATCCGGGCCTCCTCGCTGAGCTCGCTCCGGTCGACCTCGAAGCGGAAGCGGTCCGACGAGAGAATTGTCTCGTAGAGGAACTTGCCCTCGGCCAGCTCGCCGGCAGCCACAGCTCGGTCGTAGGCGTCGCGAGCGGTGGCGGAAGCCGCCGCCAGGCGCTCCTCATTTTCCTTGATGGCCGACTGGTTGTCCTCGACCTGGCTCTCGATACCGTCCATCCGCTCACCGACTTGGCTTTCCACGGCTTCCATCTCGGTGCGGACGTATTTCTTGGTGGCGCAGCCCGTCGCCACCAAGGCGACGGCCACCAGGAGCAAGATTACCTTCTGACTATTCTGCATGTCCCTGATTCCTCCCGGGTTCTCTCTCCTTACCCATGTCAGCCCGACGACTCCATTCTACGGGGAAGAGTCCCCTCATAGCTACGGCGGTAGGTGATCCGGAGCTTCTTGCTCCGGCCGCTGATCTCGACGTCGATCTCGTGGCGTCTCTGCCCGCCCTCTGCGCGGGTCGGGAATCCGAGCACGTACTGGTGCCGAAGGCTTTCGACGATGGTCTTGCAGGCGTGTATGACGTCGCCGCTGGTCTTGACCGGGTGGTAGCCACCGCCGGTCGCCCAGCCGATCAGGTTGAGCGTGTCGGCAAGGGGGTGCATCTTGCCGCCTTCGGGGTGCAGAGTCTCGAAGCTCCCGGTCTCGAGCCCGACGACGTGAACGGGGACGTCGGCGTGCCTGATCTCTTCCCGGGCTTGGGCCGGATCGAGGACGCTGGCATTGTCCACGCCGTCGGTGATCAGCACCACCGCCCGTCGCGGCGAAACCCGCGAGTGCACGATGTCAGGTAGCCAGGCGACGGCGTCGTGGAGAGCAGTGCGGCCGTAGCCCTCCCACTGCGTCGCCACCTCGCGGATCGCCGGCAACGATCCAGGGAAGGGGACCTCGACGAAGAGCTGCTGATCGCTGAAGGACGCGACCGCAAACTCGTCGCCGTTGCGTCGTTGCCGCAGGAAGCAGTCGACCAGGGCCCGGCTCTGCGCCAGCTTCTGGCCGACCCCCATGCTGCCCGACAGATCTTGCAGGAAAAGCACGCCGATCGGCGCCAGGGCGCCGCTCTCGAAGCTCTCGATCTCGATCGGACTCTCGTCGACCCGGACCTGGAAATCCGCCTTGGACAGCCGCTCGGCAAAACCGTTGCGGGCGCGGACCACCACCGGGATAAGGACGTATCCCACGGAGACCTCCGTGCCGAACGTCTGTACGACTCCGTCGGGAGTCCCCGAGGGTTCCTCCCCGCCGCGGCCAGCGGTGGCGAGGGCCAGGACGAGAATCGATATGAGTGCGCTCTTTGCTAGCCTAGTCAGCATGGAGATTCCAACGGGTACATCGACTATCAACATCCGCAACTTCTCCGTCAAATGCGGGAACTGCGATACCTACCAGACTCTAAGCCACTTCGAGCCGCGAGGGGAATGGAGCGTTTACACCTACTTGTGCGAGAACGAGATCTGCGACCCGGCGGTGACCAAGACCCTGATCGAGGTTCCCAAGGCAATCGACGAGTTTGCCAATCGCGACCCCGGTTGGAGAGGGGGAGGGCGCCACGGAGAGTACGGCGAAGAGAGTAGCTAAGGGCTCGAGATCGCGTCCGCTCTCGGCCTCTTCTCGGCTCCGGGTGGCGCCGCCCCTGTGGTAATCTCGAATTGGCCGGAGTCGCCAGCAACGGGATCCGCGCCGTGCGGTCGCGCCATCTGGTCCGCCTCGACCCGAGGATTTCGGCGGACCTTTTGCGCGCCGTAGGCAATCGATCAACTACTTTCCCCAGAGGAGAAATCGGACGGATAGCTTAAACTGCAGCCGTTGACCCCAAGCAAGGGTCTGCGCGGCAGCGCAGCCGCTCCGGAATGGGCTGACGATGAAGAGAATCGTTCATGTTGTGGGCACAGGAACGATCGGCGAGCCGCTGATCAGCCTGTTGACCGACTTCCGCGACAAGTTCGGCGTCGATGAGGTGACGTTTCACAAGCGCACACCGCTGGCGTCGGACAAGGCTCGCATTCAGCACCTCATGGGACGGGGCGCCAAGCTGGTCACCGAGCCGGAGAGCGTGGCAGCCTTCGAGAGCATGGGGCAAGAGGTCAGCTTCGAGGCTCGAGAGGCCCTCGAGCGCGCGACGGTGGTGATCGACTGCACGCCGGCCGGCAACGAGAACAAGAAGAGCCTGTACTCCCGGGCTTCGGGTCCTCAGGGCTTTCTGGCTCAGGGCAGCGAGTTCGGCTTCGGCAAGCCCTACGCCCGGGGCATCAACGAAGAGGCTCTCGACGCCGAGGACGACCGGTTCATCCAGATCGTGTCGTGCAACACGCACAACATTACCACCTTGGTCAAGACGATGACCGACGATGGTGAGGACGGGTACTGCCTCGATCGCGCGACCTTCGTCTGCATGCGCCGCGCCAACGACATCACTCAGGTCGACTCGTTCCTGCCGGCACCCAGCGTCGGCAAGCATGGGGACGAGGAGTTCGGGACGCATCACGCGCGGGACGCCTTCCATCTCTTCGAGACGCTCGACGAGCGGCTGGACCTGTTCTCGAGTGCCGTCAAGATCAACACGCAGTACATGCACTCGATCTGGTTCCAGTTGGTGCTCAATCGCGATACGAGCGTCGAAGAGATCGTCGAGCGGCTGCGGGCCAACCACCGCGTGGCGGTGACCGATAAATCGAACGCCAACCTGATCTTCAGCTTCGGTCGAGATCACGGCTACTACGGCCGCATCCTGTCGCAGACCGTCGTCGTCGTGCCGTCGCTGACTGTACGCCGCAAGCGCGAGGTGGTGGGCTTCTGTTTCACTCCTCAGGACGGCAACTCGCTGGTCTCGTCCGTCGCCGCGGCGCTGTGGCGCATGAACCCGGACTGGGAGGACGTTGGCCGGCGACTGGATCCGATCAGGCGTTGGCTGTTCCAGGAGATCTGACGTCACGGGTCGCTCCATGCGGTTGACCTTCGGCGACCTGAGCCTCGAGGGTGCTTCGCGGGGGGGAGACCGCACCTGGTTTCGAGTGCATCCGCCCGGGCTGGCCTTCGACGTCGGGCGAGGCGCGCTCGGCTTGATGGGCGCCCGGGACGTGTTCGTGACCCATGGTCACCTGGACCACTGTCTCGGGCTCCCGTTCGTACTCTCGTACCGGGCTCGCCACGGCGGCGGCTCCACGCGCGTGGGCTGTCCTGCGGCCATCGCTGACGCTCTGGCTGGTTGGTTGGAGGACGCCGCGAGGCTCGAAGGGGCCCAGTACGACTTCGAGCTGGTGCCGATGGAGCCCGGCGACCGCCTGAGCGTGGGTCCTGACTTGACGGTCGAGGCCTTCGCCACGGCCCACGTCGTGCCGAGCCTGGGTTATCACTTGACGAGGAGCCGGCGCTGTCTGGCGCAGCGCTATCGCGACACCCCTGGACCCGAGCTGGCCGCCCTACGGCGGCAGGGGGTCGAGATTGAAGACGAAAGCGAGGAGGACTGGCTTTCATACTGCGGCGACACGGCCGCTCGAGTGCTAGACCAGGAGCCTCGGTTGTTTGCCAGCCGGATCCTCCTGCTCGAGTGCACGTTCCTCGATCCGGCCCACCGCGAACAGGCCGCTCGCTACGGGCACATTCATATCGATGACCTGGCCGAGCGGGCGGACCGCTTCACCAATGAGCATCTGGTGCTGTGTCACCTGAGTCGCCGGCATACCGTCGAGCAATTGCGAGACGCCGTCGTCGAGAGATTGGGCAGCCTGGCGGAGCGCGTGGAGTGGGCGGTCGCGTGAAGCGGGATCAGCCGAAAGTCGCTCGCAGCAACCTGGCGTTCTCCGACGAGATCGAGGTCGTGATCGAGAAGCTCGTCGCCGGCGGCGACGGCCTGGCACGGCACGAGGGCATGCCGGTGTTCGTCGCCCGAACCGCGCCCGGAGACCGGGTGCGAGTCCGCGTGACCCAGCGCAAGCCGAGCTACGCTCGCGCCGAGATCGTCGAGTTGCTCTGCGCGGGAGCGGCGCGGCGCGAACCCAGGTGTCGGCACTTCGGCGAGTGTGGGGGATGCGACCTTCAGCACCTGGAAGACGATCTCCAGGTCGAGTACAAGGTGGCGGCCACCGTCGAGACGCTCACGCGCCTGGGACGAGTCGAGTTGCCTGCGCCGCGAGTGGTCAGCGGTAGCTCTTGGGGCTACCGGACTCGGACGCAGCTGCACACCACCCTGCCGCGCGATCGAGCGCCCGGCGAGCGTCCAGTTGTCGGCTACCACGTGCGCCAGAGTCATCGCCTCGTCGCGGTGGAGGAGTGCCCGGTTCTGGTTCCCGAGCTCGAGTCGATCGTGCGCCGGCTGGCAGCCGCGCCGAGCTCCGAGTTGCCGCCGCGCATCGACCTGGCGGTGGGTGGCAACGGGGATTTGACCAGTGCACCGGTGATCGAGGATCTACCTCACGGTGAAGTCGAGACCCGGGTGGGCGAGTACACCTACCGCTTCGATGCGCGCTGTTTCTTTCAGGGCCACCGAGAGCTCCTGCCGCGACTGGTGGAGAGCGTAGTCGGCACCGGCACCGGCGAGTTGGCGGTCGATCTCTACGCCGGAGTAGGTCTCTTCGCCTTGCCGTTGGCGCGGCGCTACGAGCGGGTCGTCGCCGTCGAGGGCCACAGGATTGCGGTGCGCTACGGCCGCATCAACGTTCGCCGCAACCGGCTGGCCAACGTCGAGGTCGTGCATCAGGCGGTCGAGAGCTGGATCTCCAGCCTGCCCCGAGACTGCGATCGCGTCGTGGTGGACCCGCCTAGAGCCGGCCTGGGATCCTCGGTACTGGCGCGGCTGAAGGCCGCGTCGCCGGCGTGCCTGACCTATGCCTCATGCCACCCTGCCGCCCTGGCTCGAGACCTGGCCGCCCTGGACGAGGCCTACAAAGTAGGCGGGTTGACGATGATCGACCTCTTCCCCCAGACCGGTCACATCGAAGTCGTCGCCGAATTGACGTTGCGCTAAAAGTCTGCGCGGCGGAGGCCGGCATGAAGAATCAAGTCCCGGACCTGATTCACGACTGGCGGTTGGCTGGCCTGGATTCAAGTTCTTGGAGCAGGTGGGCCGGTAGCTTGGATCTCGGAGCCTGCTGAGCGGGCGCAATCTCGCCAAGGCCCTCTTCTAGAGAGGTTTGGCCGACCGGAGGCTCCTGGCACGCGATGTGCGTTTCAAATCGAGCGTAGGACACCAGCCGACTCGGCTGGACTCCTGGGGCGCGGTCAGCCGATCACCGTCCCGGTTCGATCCGCTCGGGGGATTGAACTAGTTCAGCCGGGTCGGCTGTTCTTTCGTTCGAGCCAGCCGCATGGCGAGAGCCGCTTCGACCTCGCCGGGATCGGGGAAGCGCCCCCTCTCGTGCTTGGAGAAGACCAGGTCACCGTCGAGGCGCACTTCGAACGCGCCGCCAGCACCCTTCTTCAAACGGGTGGCAAGCTCGAACTTCTCTTGAATCTCGTCCGCCAAACTGGCGGCCCGTGGCTTGTAGTTTCAAACCACGCAGTATTCGATCGTGATCTCGGCCATGATACCCTCCGGGCCAGAGTAGTATAGCTCGGAGCTGGCTGACGAGCCGATGCCGCCGCAACGTGCCCTGAGCAGCTCCTGCCACGGGTTGCTGGGGTAGGATGCTCCGTCACACTCTCGGGTAGGAGATACCGATGGCAGAACCGTCACAGCTCGGAGAGCTCGAGCCGATACAGACCGATCGGGTCACCGATTTCGATCCGCGTCGGGTCGACGCGAAGCAGCTTCAGATCATCACTGACCATGTGTCCGGCATCATCGATGCTCTCGGACTCGACCGCACGGATCCGAACCTCGTCGGTACCGACCAGCGTGTCGCCGAGATGTATCTCGAGATGTTCGACGGAATACGATCGGGGGCCGAGCCTCACGTGACGACTTTCCCCAACGAGGAGAATTACGAGCACATGGTGATGGAGCGCGACATCCCGTTTTACTCGATGTGCTCCCATCACTTCGTCCCGTTCTACGGCCACGCCCACATGGCCTACGTGCCGGGCGAGCGGATCATCGGACTGTCGAAGTTCTCGCGTGTGCTGGAGTTCTATGCCAAGCGGCCGCAACTGCAGGAGCGCCTCACCGAGCAGGTCGTGAACTTCTTGGTCGCCAAGCTGGCGCCGAAAGGCGTCATGGTGGTGATCGAGGCCCGCCACCTGTGCGTGGAGATGCGGGGAGTCAAGAAGCCGGGTGCGTTGACCGTCACCTCGGCGATCCGCGGTCAGTTCCACAAGAGAGCCCTGCGCGAGGAGTTCCTCGATCTGCTGAAGCGGTGATCGGGGAGGCGATTCCGGTGGCCAACCCAGAGCTCCGACGCCGTGCCCTGGTTCTACTCGCCGTGATCAGTCTGGCGGCGCCGCCGAGTTTCGCCCGGCTCAAGAGCTACGAGGCGGCCGACCTCACCAACTTCCGGCTCGGGCCCGTGTATGCCCAGTGGCTGGTGGGACCGATCGTGCAGCTGGCGACCGAGGAGGAGACGCGGCAGTTCCTCGAGTTGGCCGAGGACTCGGCGGCCGAGGCCTTCATCGAGGCCTTCTGGGAGAGTCGGGGTCCCAACCTCGTCTTTCCGCCGACGGGTCCCAAGTACATCTTCGAGGGACGCGCGATCGAGGCGGATCGAGTCTTCTCCGAGGGCACCTTCCTCGGCCGGCGCACCGATCGGGGAACGGTCTTCATCCTCTACGGTTCGCCCGAGAACGTGGAGCACGCCTCGTCGCCGACGAGGTTCGGGCCGCCGATCGAGATTTGGAACTACCCGAAGAAGGTCGAGAGCGGATTGGACGGCCGCCGGCCCGCCCGCAGCTACGGCTTCCGCGTGCAGGACTCGATGACGCGATTCTTCCCATTGGCAGGCGTCAAGCGGTTGCGTCGGAGCCGGGCGCGGAATGAAAATCTCGAATGAGAGCGCTCCTGCCCGGATAGGCAGTCCGACTTGGGCGGCGCTGCCCCGCCGCCCTGGTTCCGAAGCCAACCGGGAGAGCTAGCTGTCGTCGTCGTCGTCTCCGTCGCCTCCATCGTCACTCGGTAGCGGCTGACTCCAAGGCGGCACGACGCCCACGCTGCGGGCGTAGGCGATCGACTGACCGAGGTGCTCGTGAGCATGAGCCATGAGGAGGAGGAAGTAGGACCTTTTCGGCGCCGGCGGGCCAAAGAGAGTGACCTCGGTGTCGAGATCCTTGATCGAACCCAGCGCATGGTGGACGTACTCCAGCGACTCGGCGAGCTTGGCCACGACTTCTTCTTTGCCCGTAATGTTCTTTTCCCACTCGGCGAGCAAGGCGAAAGGAGAGTCCGTCACCTCGAGGCCTTCGGGTGGCGCCGCCCCGAGGGCGCTGGGTAGCAAGAGGTTGACGCCGGCGGCGTGGATGTACACCTCGCTGATGGTTCGCACCTCGTCGGTTGGGGCCCAGGCGAACTTGTCTTCCGGGGTCGCCTCGGCCAGGGACATCAGCTTGTCTCCTGCTTCGGCAAGGTTCTTCAGGATGGCGGTAACCTCGCTCGAGGTCTCCATCTCCATTTCGCCCTTCTCCTCTTGCTCGTTTGCGAGGACGGGGGCGAGAGAGATGACGGTGCAGAACACTCCTAGCACCGCCGCGTGGCGTAACACTGTGCGTCTATTCATAGTCTTGCTCCTCGAAGGTCGATTGAGCACCATGACAGAGAGTCTGAGAACTACCTAACCCAGCGCCGGGCCGCCGGGACCCGAAGCGCGGCGATACTCGCATGGTGATGAACTGTTGATACGTACCAGGCCCATCAGGGTTTTGCTTTGCTTGGTGTGGCGCAGGAGCCTTTCAGCCAGAGCCAGCCGCCGATCGCGCACAGCGCCAGAGCCACCAGCTGGGCTTCGCTGAGTCGGCCGAGAACCGACGGGTTGAGGCGCCAGAGCTCGATGATGAAACGCGCGATCGAGGTCAGAACCAGGCAAGCTCCGAGCAGGGCGCCGCCTTCGGCTCGTCGCCGGTAGAGCAGCAGAACCCCGAAGACGAGGGTGTAGGCCGCTGTCTCGTAGAGCGAGGTCGGATGGACCACGACTCCCGGCTCGTACGGCCAGCCGGCGATGGCCTTCTCGTAGGCCACGCCCCACGGCACATCGGTCGTTCTTCCCCAGTCGCCGTCCCCGGCTAGATGACACCCGATCCGCCCTAGGGCATGGCCGAGAGGTAGGCCCAGAGCGGCGCTGTCGAGCACCTGAAGGACGCCCAATCGACGCCGGCGGGCGAGCCACCACCCGGTGACCATGCCGCCGATCATGCCGGCGAACCAGACGTGACCCGAACCCGAGAGCAGCTCCACCCTGCCTGCCCGGCCGGCTATCGCTTCGCCGACCCACCACCACAGATGCGATGTCACCAGGGCGGTGACGAAGCTGAGGAGGGCGAGGCGCCAGAACTGGTCGGCATCTCCGCCCCGGCGTTCGAACTCGCGGCTGCTGATCTGTGTGGCGATCCAGAATCCGAGCGCCATCATCAAGCCGTAGGAGTAGAGCTTGACGGGACCGAATTCGGCGAAGATTGGAAACATTAGGCGCTTTCCGCTGCCGGATGGGCTGATGTGACGGCTCGCCGTCATGTCAGCCTTGCTCTGCGGACGTTCGATCAGTTGGGCGATCATATGCCGAGCGGTCGGGCGGCGCTGGCCGGAGGGAACGGAGGCGGCCAGGCGCTCATGGCAGACTATTGCCCTCATGCGGTTCTCCTGGAGGGCTCGAGCGATGGTTGCGCTGATTCTGCTGCCGGTGCTGGGGTGCGTGTCTGCCGCCCGGCGCGGTCTGCCGCGACCTGCTCCCGAGATGCCACGGCCGCTGCCGGAGCGTGCCCCGTCACCGGCCGGTCAGGGAGTGGGCTCGGCAACACTGGAGTTGGCGCGCTCGCTGATTGGCAGCGCTTACCGCTATGGCGGCGCCTCGCCGGCCGGCTTTGACTGCTCCGGGCTGGCGCTCTACGTCTTCGAGCGTGACGGTGTCGCGTTGCCGCGCATCACCCGAGAGCAAGCCGACTACGGTATCTGGGTGCCGCTCGACGAACTCGCTCCCGGCGACTTGGTCTTCTTCAGCGAGCCTGGTGCCGCGCCGCATCACGTCGGAATCGTGGCCTCGAAGCCCGGCGAGCCCCTGCGAATGATCCACGCCTCGGCCTCCGCCGGAGTGGTCGAGACCGCGGTCCTCAGCAGCGCCTACTGGCTGCGGCGGCTGCGCTTCGGTCGCCGAGTGCGGAGGTCGGCGAGGGTCGAGGGGGAGCAGTCAGCGCGGTGCTAGGGTAGTTGGCAGTGACACGGTGGGATCGACAGCTGATCTGGATCACGGGGGCGTCGTCGGGTATCGGCGCCGCGCTGGCCCATGAGCTGGCGAGCCGTGGTGCTCGCTTGATCCTTTCGGCGCGGCGCGGCGAGCGACTGCAGGAGGTCGCCGGCCGGCTCGAGGGCAGTGAGCATCGACTGATGCCGCTCGATGTGGCCGACCACGAGGCGGTGCGGTCAGTGGCCGAGCGGGTGGTGTCGGTGAACGGCCCGCCGACGATGGCCGTCTTCAACGCGGGCATCGGCCAGCGGTCCCTCGCTCGCGATACCAATCTCGCCGTCGATCGTCGGCTGATGGACACCAACTACTTCGGCACGATCGCCCTGGCCAAAGCGCTGTTGCCCGGGATGCGCCAGGCGGGGGAGGGGCGCTTCGTCGTTGTCAGCAGCCTGGTGGGGCGCATCGGTTCGCCGCTGCGGTCCGGCTACGCCGCGTCGAAGCACGCCCTCCACGGCTTCTTCGAGTCGTTACGGGCAGAGGAGCACGACAGCGGTCTCCGGGTCACCCTGGTCTGCCCGGGCTTCATCCGCACGGAGCTACCGTTGCACGCGTTGACCGGCGATGGATCGCCTCAGGGGTCGATGGATCGGGCCCAGCTCGAAGGCATGGCCGCCGAGCAGTGCGCGCGGATCATCGTCACGGCGATCGAGAGGGATCGGGACGAAGTCACGATCGGCGGCAGGGAGCGGCACGCCGTGCTCCTGTTTCGTCTGCTTCCGGCGCTCTTCCGCTGGGTGCTGCGGCGCGCTCGAGTGACTTGACTCTCTAGCCGGGGCTAGCGGCCTCTGCGCTTGGCGGCTACGTCGAGAGCGGCCGGCGCCCGCCCCGACCGGAGCATATCTTGGATCCGGCTGTCGACGCCTCGAATGGGGGATAGGGCCAAGTCGAAGCCGGTCGGGCTATTCGCGACTGCGGCGGTAGGCGTCGCGGACGGCGACCGCTCGGTCATAGAAGTCGGCGGGCACGAAGGTCTCGCGTATCGATTCGGCGAACTCGAGCGTCGAGGCCCGCCACCGGACCTCTTCGTCGCTGCCGACGACTCTCCCGATGCCGAGACCGCGGCGCTCCATCTCGGCGACCGCCCGCTGCTCTTCGGCCGGAATCTGCTCGGCGAACAGAGCCCCCGTGTCGGCTGCGGCCGCGAGCAAGGCCTGGCGATGCTCTTCCGGCAGTCGCTTCCAGGCGCGCTCGTCGATCAGGCTGGCGCCCACGAGCGGCGCCAGCGGCAGGTCGAGCATGTGCGGGGCGGAGCGGAACCATTGAAGCGACAACGCTGCGATCGGCGTCGACGGCAGGGCTTGGAAGAGCCCGGTCTGGAGGCCCGTCATGATGTCGGTGGCAGCCAGGGGGACCGGGCGGAATCCGTGTCGGCGCCATAGCGCGGTCATGCGATCATTACCCGCCCAGACGAAGATCCTCAGCTTCCGCAGCTCCTCCAGCGACCCCACCGGGCGGGTCGTAAAGAAGTGGAGCCAACCGCCATGTCCCCAGTGCAGCAGCCTGAAGCCCTTGGCCAGGAGGCGGCGCTCGAGCTCCGGCCCGAGCACGGAGAGGAGGTGGAAGAGCTCGTCGTAGGAGGCGAAGAACATCGGGACCTCGAACAGAGCGAAGGCCGGGTCGATCTCGGTCAGCCCCGAGACCGTGACGGTAGCCGCCTGGAGCTGACCGATGCGGATCTTGCGAATCATGTCCGCGTCGTCGCCGGCGACACCGCCGGCATAGATTCGCAACCGCACGCGACCGTCGGTCAAGGCCTCCCACTCGGCGCCCATGTCGCGCAGTGCCCGGTCCCAGAACGAGCCCTGGGGAATCAGCGTCGCCAGCTTGATGGTCTCGGTCTGGCGGGGCGGGCCAGCGGCCAGGCCGACTGTGACCACGAGAGCGAGAAGAGCTGCGAGGCCGCTGGGTCTCAAGGCTCGTCCTCGGGCAGCGGCTCGAGGAAAAAATCATCGGCGTGATCGAGCAGGAAGCGGGCTCGCGCTCGAGCGACGTGATTGGCCAGGCGAAGCTCGACCGCCGCGTCCGGATCGACTGCGAGCGCTTGCTCGAGCGTCCGCCGGAAAGCCGCTCGCTCCTGCGCCGGGACCAGGACACTGGTGGCGTAGCCGACGTAGGGCGAGGCGCTGAGCCCACGGGAGAGCACGAGTGCGCGCTCGAAGTGCTGCTCGGCTCGCTGACGAGATCCGCCCATGGCCTCGGGCAGGGCGTCGAGGCTGATCAAGGCCTCATGGAGAGCGCCGTCGGAGTAGGTCTCGTCGAGCTCTAGCGCTCGATCGAAGAGCGCGCGCACCGCCGGCAGGTCGGCGATCACCTCCAGGCGGTGCACGCCGACCGAGATCGCCGCTCCCCACGACGCCGCAGTCCAATACACGAGCTCCAGGTCTTTCGCCGTGAGCGCGGCTGCGGCGGCTTCGGGCTGGAGCATCAACCGCTCGGTGATTTCTGGATAGTCCAGCTCCAGGGCGCGAAGGCAGTAGTCGCGCGCACGCAAGTAGAGCTCGAGCGCGCGCTCTCCCAGGCGCCGAGATTCCGGGTAGTCGCTGAACTCGAGCTGTGCCGCGTCGGCCTCGACGAAGGCGTAGGCATAC
The DNA here is from genome assembly GCA_027296385.1 of Acidobacteriota bacterium. Lineage (GTDB taxonomy): Bacteria > Acidobacteriota > Thermoanaerobaculia > Multivoradales > JAHEKO01 > CALZKB01. The sequence goes on from JAPUJD010000237.1 coordinate 12,411, forward strand.
TGGGTGAAACCGCTGCAGGTGCTCAGCAGGAGCCCCTGGTTCTCGGGCGCGCTCACCAGCAGCGCCTCGAAGGTCTTGAGCGCGAACGGCAGGGCGTCGCGCACCAGCTCAGGGTCGGGGTCCGAGGCGTAAACCGCGGCGCTATCGGCCAGTGCGCCGGCCAGCGAGTTGATCGCCAAGGAACGAATCGAACAGCCGCTGAGACTCATGGCGCAGACCACCACGAGCCAACCGACGAGGGTTCTCGTTTGGGATCGGGCGTTCACCAGGCCTCCTTGAGTGGTATTCCGAACTCTCATTATGTCGAAGCCGGCGGCGATCAGCTGGATCGGGCGAGAACATGTCCCAAGGCGAGCTGGACGAGACGCCGCAGTGGGGTTACGGCTGCCCCCCGGTTCCGGTTCGCGGCGCCGATCTCGAAGGCCAGGCGCCACTGTCGGAAGAGCACGCGATAGGCGGCGAGCAAGCCGGAGGAGGGGTCGTAGATATGGGTTGCCTCCGAAGTCACACCATTGAGCTCGAGCACTCGCAGGTGGCGCCCGGCGACGAGGTCGTCGAGGGAGGGAGCCTTGAGGTCGTAGCGGCCGAAATAGAACCCTCGACAGGCGCGGCTGAGGCGTTCGATCTCCGCCTCGAGCGCCGGTGTTTTGAGGGCGGAACCGTCGCGGAAGATGGCTCCCCGGCAATGCGTGCCGAGCTCGGTCAGCGGCACTCTCTCGCCGGCCGCCGGCACGGCGTCAGGCGGCCGGTCGAGGCCGGCGAGGTAGAGGTCGGCGAGGCAGACCGCGCGCTCGTCTGAGAGCACGAGTTGCTCGAGGGTCGACTCGCCGTCCCCTCGTACCGCGGGTAGCTCCTTCTCGGTGATGGAGAAGATTTCTCCGGACTCGTCTCCGGGGCGGCGGACGTAGAAGATGCCGACCTCGACACCCGGGACGAACTCCTGGGCGATCAAGTCGCGCGGAGAGCCCAGGGCTTGTCGAACCTGAGCCCAGGTACGAGCGATCGTCACCCCCTCGCCGCGCTGGCCGACGTCGGGCTTGATGACTAGCGGTAGCTCGAGTCCGCGGGTGGCGACGAACTTCCGCACGGCCTCCTCTCGGCCCTCGCAGCCTTCGCTAGCCGGCAGCCGCAGGAACTTTGCCACGGTTTCGGCCGGGAGAGCGTCGAGGATGTCCGCCTTCGATTCGCCGACGAAGCCACCCTCGGGCATGCCGGGATTGGCAGCGGTGAAGACTCCGACTCCGCGATGACGCAGGGAGAGCCAGGCGATCCACGGCAACACCGGTGAGTAGAACAGCCACCGCGGCCAGAACTCCCAGCGCAACCGGCGGCACCAGCGTCCGCGCCACAGACGGCGTCCGCGGTAGCTCGCCAGCTGGCGCAAGGTGGCGAGCATCCAGGCCAGGATGGCCGCCATCAGCACCACCCACCACACGGAGTGCCGAGCCGAGCCTGCGAGCTCGAGCCAGGGCCTGCCGAGCCAGGCCGCCCCGCCGACGAGAACCGGCGTCCACACGGCCACGGCGAGAGCGAAGAGTAGGGCGAAACGGCTGAAACTCGTACGCAGTAGCCCCGCAACGACATAGGTCGGCAGCCGCATGCCAGGCCAGAACCGGCTGAGGAAGATGACCGCTGCGCCGCGGCGCTCGAACCAGCGCGAGCTCTCGGCCAGGCGTTGTTCGGTGATGAACCACTTGAGTGGCGCTCGGTTCAGCCAGGGCCTCCCGAGCCAGCGCCCAGCCAGATACAGGGCCAGGTCGCCGACGAAGATACCGACGAAACAGGCGGTCACACCGGCCCCGAAGCCGAGCCGCCCTTGCGCCACGAGGAGCCCGGTCGCAATACAGGTCAGATCCTCACTCACCAGGGTCGCGGCGGCGATCAGCAGCAGCCAGACGGCCAGCGTCGGCCCCATGGCTCGCGGCAGGGTGGCGGGGTCTAGCGCTCTTGCCGCGGCCGCCAACCGGTCCTGTGTCGCCGCGCCGCGTCGCCGGGCCTTGCCGTCATCGACGCGCCGGAGGAAGTCGTGCAGATCGGCAGCCAGCGTCTCAGGTTGCAGGAATGCCATGAAGTGGTTCGAGGGATAGACGATGAGCTCGCTGTGGGGGGCGATGCGGTGGTGCTCACGGGCTGCCGCGACGGGCACCAGAAGGTCCGACTCTCCATGCAGGATGAGAACCGGCATCTCGAGCCCGCCGAGGGCCTCTCGGAGCGGACGCTGGTCGGTGTCGTAGAAGTTGCGGGCATAGGGAATATCGAGGGCGAAGCCGTCGAGCCATCCAAAGTGGGGCACGAGCCGGTGTAGCCCCCACAACCCCGCGAGCTGGGCACCGTGAACCGCGTGGTTCAGGCGATAATCGCCGAAGAGCTCGTACTCTTGCGCGCCGATCGATGCCAGAAGCGTCAGCGATTGCACTCGCTGGCGCTCACGCTGTGCCAGCTCGATGCCGACGCCCCCACCCATGCTGAAGCCGATGACATGGACCCGGTCGATCGCCAGCGCGTCCAGGAGCTGGATCATGTAGTCGGCGTGGGCGGCGATCGAGTAGTCCGGCAGGTGCGCCCGGGAGGCGCCGAACCCGGGCAGGTCCGGCGCCAGCGTCCGGTAACGCTGGTTGAGCAGGCCGGCGAGGTCGCCTACCTCATGGCGGCTACCCGGACTGCCGTGAAGCAACAGGACAACCGGTAGCTTGCCGTTCACCGCGATCGCCGGTGCGGGTCTCTCGTCGAGCGCGATGACAGTCTCCCGGGCCAGGCGATCGTGCCCATCGACCACCATCACGCTGACTCCGGGCGACGGCGGTTCAGAGGCGGAGGGCAGGGCCCGCCAGCCGTAGGACAAGGCGAGCAGAGCCAGGTAGCCACCCAGCCAGTGTCTCGACCGAAGGCGCCGCCGGCTCACTCGACGGGAGTGCCGCTGAGGGCCGGTCGGCCGTCGATCGCTGGTTCGGGGACGAGCTGGAGCTCGGTGCCGAGCGGCCTAGACTCTCGGCAGGGAGGCCCGGAGTTGTAGGTGAAGCGAACGAAAGACTCTTCGACCTCGACGTGACTGAAGCTCACCGTGCCGGCATCCGCTCGGTGCATGCAAGGCGAGAGCTCCCCGCGCTCTGGCCGATGGCTGTGGTGGAACTCGAAGTGGGCGCGCGCCGGGTCGTCCGAGCACACCAGGTAGTCGGTCAGCAGCTGTCGGCGGACCGCCGCGAAGTCGACCGAGCCGACCGGGCCGACTGAGGAGGACGCCAGCATCGCCGTATCGGTCGGCGGCGCCGGCGTGAGATCGATTCCGTCCCACTCGAAGATCACCGGCGCGGCCGCGGGTGAGAGGGCGAAGAGGGTGAAGGGCTCCAGCCGTTGGAGATCGACTGCGGCCAGCTCGTCCGCCAGCTGGGCCGCGTGACGCAGGCTGGCCAGTTTGCGGACCAGGTGGCCTCGCGAGACGACTTCGTGGGACCGGCCGGGCTCGGGGGGGTGAGAGTTGAGCAGGCCGACGGCGGTTCCGAGCTCATTGACGGCTAGCCAGGTGCCGCCGGCGGCTGTGTCGGTGGGAGCGAGGTAGCGGACTGTGCCGCGGACTGCCAGTGTCGGCGGTTGGGCCGTGGCGCGAGTCCGGAGCTCGTCCCGGTTGAAGAACAGTTGGTAGCCTGCGGAGGTCAAGTGCCAGGTTACGGTGCACATTCGGTCTGGCGCTTCTGGTGCTCCAGCGTCGACGGGGCGAATCCGAAGTCGGTCGGCACGTCGATTCCGCCTTGCCGCAGCAACAGGGCGATCAGGGCGTAGTGGTGGATGGTATGGCTGAGCAGGAAAAGAAGCTCTCGATTGACGGTCGATCGCGTCCATGTGGCCTGCTCGGTGACGACGTCCGCGCGCACCCGGAGCTCGCCTTCCTCCTCGCCCAGCTCGTCGAGACGGCCGCGGATCCGGTGCAAGGCCGCGAGGGCCGGCTCGGGTGCGCTCTCGACGGCCGCCGAGCGGTCGCGGGCGTCATAGTCGATGCGCCGAGGCTCGAGACCGGCCAGAAAGCAGTCGTAGAAGTCGATGCAATGGCGGAAGTGGGGGCCGACCTCGCCAATGCAGGCTCGCTCCCCGGCGTGGCGCAGGCGCTCGAGGAGAGCGGCTCCTCGGTCGATGACGTCGAGATTCTGCTGGATGAGTTCCGTCATTCCTCGGTCAACTCTACCACCGGAGTGAAAGTGCTCGACACCGCCTGATGCAGCCGCGCGGCGAGCACCTTGCGACTCTCGTCGGCGATTCGATCCTCGCCGAAGGCCAGCTTGGCGTCGATGCGGGACAGACCGAGCAGGGTCCAGAAGTGGTCCGGGAACGCCATGTCACCCCACCAGCAGACCGCCAGGTGAGCCGGCGGCTCGCCGGGGGGCGTCGAGTACGACACGCTGGCGAAGTTCACCGGCTGCCCGAGGCGCGCCGGCGTGGCCAAGAGCGACGCCTGGAAGGGCAGGACCTCGGCTCCCGGGGTGCTGGTGCCTTCCGGAAAGAGGACGACTCCGTCGCCGCGAGCCAGTGCTTCACTCGTTGCGTCGAGCACCCGCGTGATGTCCCGGCGCGCAGCACGGTCGATGAAGATCGTATCCATGCTCCGGCAGATCGGTCCGAGAACCGGCCACCCGGAGACCTCGGACTTGGCCACGAAGACAGCCTTCAGTCGACTGGCCAGGATCACGACGTCGAGGTAGCTGAGGTGGTTGCTGACCAGGTAGAAGGGGTTGGCCGGCGGCGGGCCGGATACCGTCACCCGGATGCCCAGGACCCTGAGCAGAGTGCTGCTCCAGGTGCGGAAGATCCACTGCCGCCAGCAGGTGCGTAGCCGCGAGCTGCGGCCCATGGCGATCCGGCCGATCCACCACCCGAGGTAGTAGACGGCGCCGACGCCGGTGAAGAGGACCAAGCGCCGGCTTGCTCGTATGAGGCGTCTCACGGACCGAAGAACAAGCGGACCATGCGCGGCGGCATGGCCTCGATGTCGAGCAACGTCAGGAAATCGATCGTCTTGAACTCGCGGTCGATGGCCGGTGGGCTGGCGACTTTCGCCCCGTGCCGCAGATAGATCCGGAAGAGAGGCGGTACGTCCTTCTTTGTCGCCGGCTCTGGCTCCGGTCCCTCGATCGAGCACTCGAAGCCCGGGAGCGGCGGTGCGCTGATCTCGGGATGTACGAAGCCGCTGCGCTCGAGGTAGCGCCGCATGCTGATGCCGTCGCCGGGCTCCTGGCTGGTCAGCGACGAACAGCCGAAGAGGTAGCGCTTGTGATTGTGAGTCATGTAGACGGCCAGCCCCTTCCACAGGAGAAACAGCACATGGGTATTGCGATGGGAGAGGGCGATGCAGGCCCGCCCGACCTCCACCGACTGAGCTATCGTGCTTTCGGGGACGTGGGACAGATCGAACTCGCCGGCCGAGTAGAAACCACGGTGGGCTGCCGCCATCTCGGTCGTCTGGAGTCGGTAGGCGCCGATGACGGCCTCCCTCGGCCCGGAGAGGTGGCGCACCAGCAGGTGGTGGCAGACCGGATCGAACGGATCCTCGTCGCGTCCGGTTTCGTAGGAGGCTTCGAGACCTTCGCCGAGCTCCAGGTTGAAAACCTCGAAACGCAGCCGCAAGATGGCGTCGAGCTCGGCAGCAGTGCGCGCGAAGGCCACTTCATAGTCTCCCTCGCGAATCCGGCGCTCGGGCAGGCTCTCCGGGCATATCGGATAGGCTGCTTCGGGCGAGAGTGGACCGAGGGACGACTCAGCCGGCATCGGGCGCCACTCGCTCGATCTCGATCGGTTCCGTGTACAGCATCCACAGCTCCCCGCGGCGCACGAGCTCGCCGGCGACGCTGACGGGCTCGGCGACGACGTGCAGGAGCTCGCGCCCCAGCGCTCGGCCGTCACGGCCGGCGAGGAGATAGTGCGCCACGCCGCCGTCGCGGCTGCGGACCCAGAGCAGGGGCGGCGAGCCGCCGTCGAGACAGCGGGCGGCACAGGCGCGGTGAGGTTTGCCTTCACCCGGCTTCATCACGCCGAGGTGACACTTGCTGTCGACGATCTCGCCGATCAACCGGTGCTCGCCGAGGGATCGCTCGATCGGGGCCGGGAGTCGCGCCGGCCCCAGGTCTTCGACCGGCGCGGAGGCGAGTTCGATCATGGCCGAGTCCCGGCGATGGATCAGTTGCCCCGAGAGGCGGACCCGGTGGTTGTCGAGGCCGGTGACCCGGCTCTCGGCGCCCTTCTTTCCCCGGTCCACCAGCAGGAGAGTCTCGCCGGCGTGCGCTGATGGCGCGGTGACCGTGAGCGTGGGGTAGGGCTCGGCCGCGAGTCGTCCCTCGAAGCTCTGGACGTTGCCATACTCGAAGTGCGCCTCGACGAACTTCTGCTGCAGGGCGACGACGAGGCTGGCGACCCCGACTGCGAGAAGGAGAACCAGCACGACGACCCGTCTGATATGGCGGACGAGGGGGGCCGGAACCCGGGCCTCGTAGCCGATGTAGAAGGGCTCCCGCTCAGCCATGGGAACCCTCGGTGACGATCGCCGGCTCGACCCTGGTACCCGGTGGATTGGGCCGCGGGTCGAGCCAGACGGAGCCCTCGATGACGCGCACGTTGAAGGTCGGCACGCGTTCGGCGAAGGGTGCCGGCGACGCTCCGGTCTCGGGCTCGTACTCGTAGCCGTGCCAGGGGCAGACGACGCAGCCGTTGATGATCCGCCCCTCTCCCAGGGGTCCGTTCTGGTGCTGGCAAACGTTGGAGAGCGCCGAAACCCTGTCGCCGTAGCGGAAGACGGCGACGCGTTCGCCACCCAGACAGGTGATCCGAGCCCGGTCCGGCTCGATCTCGTCGACGCGACAGACTTCGACCCAGCCGTCCAACGCAGCGCCGTCGGCGGGCCGATCGGCCCGCCGTTCACGCCAGCCCGCGATCAGGTGCAGGCAGAGCAGCCAGGCCACTCCGGCGGCGAGCAGGACCGTGAGACCCGGATGGGTCTCCGCTTGCAGGATTCCGAGAGCCACGTGGCTGACGAGCAGGCCGTAGACCAGATAGGCCGCCATGTGGAGCCGCTTCCAAATCGGCGCCGTCAGTTGGGTGAGCCAGAAATCGTGACTCGTCGCGGCCATGAGAAAGAGAATCAGGAGGGCGAGAAGTCCGAGGGGTTGGAACGGAAACTGGCTCAGGCTGTCGAGGCGCGGGTTGGAGACGAGGACGCTCACCAGGGGATGCACGTTGCCGAGAGCGTGGAACTGGAACACCGCGAAGCCGCCGTGGGCGAGCCCGAGGACGAAGGTCATCACTCCCAGGTGCCGCCGGTTGTAGAGCAGCGGCAGGAAGCGAGGATCGAGTCGTGCCAGGGGGCCGATGGAGAGCACCACGTGGAGCGAGAGAAAGGCCGCGGTGCCGAAGGCGCGGATCAAGAGTGTCTCGAGGGTGATTCCCGGGCGCAGCCCGAGTCCGATGGCGATGAAGGCGAGCAGGTAAAGGCCGATCCCGCCACCGACGACGAGGTCGTAAACCTTCTTCTGCCGATTCCAGCCGACGGCCTTGTAGGTGACGGTCACGGGGCCGTCTCAGGGTCTGTCTGCGCGGGGCCGGAAGGTGCTGGCAGGGTGTCTACGAGCGGCACGCTCGGGCGCCCCCGCAGGGCGAGGAAGAGCAGCAGCGGAAGCGCCACCGCCAGCAGAACGATCCAGCGTCGATGCCAGCGGCGGAGCTCGCGGATCATCGGGCCGCCCTCCGGTGGGCGTTGCTCTCGGTCGGGGGCTCGCCATCGGCGCGCAGCCAGCGCCACGCCAGGAGCGGCCACAGCGCGACCGTGCCGGGCAGTATCAGCAGGCGGAAACCCCCCGAGGCCCCGGCGGCGGCGGGGTCGACTCTATCGATGCCCCGGATGATGAAGAAGAGCCCGAAGAGAATACCGATGGCGGTGTAGATGGTCGCTAGTTGGATAGTCGTTTCAGCCCACCCCTGGCTCACCCGGTCTCCTCCTCATCGAACCTCAGAGCGTCGCAGTATACGACGGCACTGGCGCGATGGAGGTGCACCTCGGGTCACGAGGTCTGCTGCGTCCAGGTCTCGACGACGTCCAACTGGCCCCCATCGAGTCGCGCCTCCAGGCGATCATCGCCGAGAGCTGAGCCGGGAACTAGACGGTTGTCTGCGCCAGATCGCGCCCATTCTCGTGGTCGGCTTCTCCGACCTCGAGGATGTTGGCGGACAGGAGTTGCTGGACCGTGGCGATGAAGAGGAAGTACGAGCCGCCGACGCGCTCGTAGTGAGCGCCCAGGCTCGAGAATGGCTCGTGGGTCGCCAGCACTTGGTGCCAGCGTGCCGGCGCATCGTCTGGCAGGTTCTCGCCGCCACCGATGAGAACCGTCTCGGTGCTCGCCAGCCCTGCGTCGAGGTCATGGAGCGCATCTAGCCGGCGCGACGCCTCCATGAGCACGAAGATGGCGTCGACCGGTTCCGGCCGCAGGGCGGGCGAGTTCTCGAGCGGTCGGCTCTCGGCCTGGATCCAGCCGGTCTTCCAGCTCACCGGCAGGGTCGCCAGGTTGACGATGTGATCGTGCAGGGCCTGACGCAGGGTCTCGGGCTCGAGAACGCCGAGCTCGACCATCGAAGCTCCAATCCGGCTTTGGGAGTCGCGACTATGGACGATGGCCGCGGCCAGGTCGACCTCGTCGATCAGCCCCTCGGAGAACAGGTGTCGGCCCAGGGCTTCGACCCGCCGGCTCGACGCCGCGTGCGTGATGCCTCCGTGCTCGCAGTGCAGGGTGATCCGGGCCTCGTCCGAGCGGAAGGCCAGGCGCCCGGAGAACTGCGAGCTCTTGGCCCACTGGAGAGCGTCCGCGGCGGAGAAACTGCCGAGCTTCGCCACCAGCTGCGGCTTGTCATCCTTCGATTGACTCATCCATTTCCCTCTGGCCCTGTTCTCCATAACCGGTCACACCGGGGGGTTTCTTCCGGGCCAGGGCGCCAGGAGATCGGGGGTACGGGTGCGTAGGAGTCGAGGTGAGGAATTGTCCACAGCGCTGCCGCTTTTTGTCTTGTTCCGCTGCCAAATCCCGCTGGAACAGGGGCTCCGAGCGTGACAGGACTTGTACATGCAAACCCGATACCGGACGCGGCGTCGTCCGCCGACGGAAAGCTCCTCTCGTCACCGGGGAGGGGTCCGGGCCCGCTGGAGGCGGATCTCAGTCGCAGACGCCCTGACCCGCTGGTTGACGCCGGGGTTCGCGAGCGGCTTGGTGCCGGTGCGGGTGACGACGGCGGCCGAATCCAGTTTCGCCGCTCCAGCCAGGCCGAAGATCGGGGCGGTCTGGCTCTGACTCAGGTAGCTGCCCCCGGCCCGAAGGAGCCAGCGCTGGTTGACTCCTCCCGCGACGACCTCGACGACGGCTCCCAGGCCATCGCGATTGCCTCCTGCACCCTCGACGTCCACCTGCAACCAGTTGCCATGGTCGCCGGTGTTCTCGAATACCTGCGCCGGACCTCCGTTGGTCGAGATCACCACGTCGAGATCGCCGTCCTGGTCGAGGTCTGCGTAGGCTGCGCCGCGGGCCACGCGCGGCGTCGCGAGATCTCCGCCGGAGCTGTCGGTGACCTCGGTGAAGCGACCACCGTCGTTGCGAAAGAGCTGGGTCGGCTGGGCGTAGGTGACGTTTGCCTTGATGGTCTCGATCTCGGGCTCCAGGTGGCCGTTGGCGACCAGCAGATCGAGGTCTCCGTCGAGGTCGTAGTCGAAGAAGAAGGTGGCGAAGGACAGATTGGGCAGGGTGGGGCGACCGATCTTGGCCGGAGCGGCGCTGTCGATGAAGAGCATGTCGCCGACGTTGTGGTAGAGCGCCACCATCTCGCCGTCGAAGTTGCCGATCACCAGGCTCTGGCGACCCGAGCCGTCGTAGTCCGCTGCGTCGATGCCCATGCCGCCGCGCGCCACGCCGTTCTCGTCGAAGGCCATCCCGGCGATGAGGCCGATCTCTTCAAAGGTGCCATCGCCGTTATTGTGAAAGAGCAGATTGGGCTGAGTGTCGTTGGCCACCGCGAGGTCGAGCCAGAAGTCGTCGTCGAGATCCATCACCGCGACTCCCAGCGACTTGGCGTCGGGCTCGAACAGTCCCGCCTGGCGCGTCCAGTCGACGAAGGTGAAGTCGCCGGTGTTGTGGTAGAAGCGGGGCGACGCGCCCTCATAGGGCTCGGGCGTGCAGTAGCTCTTGTTCTTGCCGTCGAGCCGACAGATGAGGTCGGTCTCCGGTGTCCAGGTGACGTAGCGGGTGGCGAAGATGTCGAGCAGCCCGTCGTTGTCGGCGTCGAGCAGGGCGACCGAGGCGCCGAACTCGTACTCCCGGGAGAGGCCGGCCGCCGCGCTCACGTCGGTGAACTCGCCGCCTTCGTTTTGGAGCAGGATGTCGTTGCCGACACAGGAGATGTAGAGATCCTGGTCGCCGTCGTTGTCGAGATCACCGGCGGCGCCGCCCATGCAATAGGCCTCGATGGCCAGCCCGGCCGCCTTCGTCACATTGCGGAACTTCATGCCTCCGAGATTCTCGTAGAGCTGCTGAGTGCTGCTGCGTCCCGGCTTGCCCGGGAACTTGGTCCCGTTGAGGAAGAGCACATCGAGCTTGCCGTCCCCGTTGTAGTCGAAGAGCACCACCCCGGAGCCCATGGTCTCGGGGAGCCATTTCTGGCCGAAAGCCCCTGTGTTGTGCACGAAATCGATGCCGCTCGATGCGGTGACGTCGACGAAACGGATGGCGCCGGACTCCTGAGAGAAGGCGGCCGTCGAGGCGGCGGCGACCGTCATGGCTAGAGAGGTGAGGATGCATCGCATGACGAGGCCAGGCTAGCCGTTCTACCCGCCGGCGGTCACGGTCTCGGCGCCGCCGGCGCGATTCTGCGGGATCTCGTCCAACGGTACGGTCTTGTGCTCGAAGATGGCCTGGCGGCGGTTGTTGTCGTGCGGATTGGCCTTGAGGTAGTCCCTGGTGAGGACCTGACTCGACTCGTCGGCCTTGAACCGCTCGTAGTACTGTCGATGAAGGTTGGATGACTCGAGGTCGCCGGCCCCACGGTGGGAGAGCATCAGGTTGTAGTGCGCCGTCAGGTCTTCGGGATCGATGTCGAGCACGACGCCGAATTCCGTGATGGCTCTCGCGAAGTCGCGCTGCAGGAAGTAGATGCGGCCGATGGCGTTACGGACGACGCGATCGCGCGGGTAGTGCGCGGCCGCTCGCCGGAAATGCTCCAGGGCCGCTTCGTACTCGCCGAGCTCCTTGTCGACGACGCCGGTGAAGTAGTGGGCACGAGCCAGCTCCGGGTCGATCGCGAGTGCTTTCGTGAGCACCTCTCTGGCGGCGTCGAGATCGCCTTCGGCCAGTGCCACGCGACCGAGGTTGACCCAGCCATCGACGTACTCGGGCTCCAGCTCCGTGACCCGGCGGAAGGCGCGCCGAGCGCCCCGCAGGTCTCCCTGCCGCAAGAGCCCGATGCCGTAGTCGTTCCAGCGCTCGCGATCGATCGAGGGCCGCTCGACCGCCTCCGACATGTCGGGCAGCACGGCGCCGGCTTCGGCCACCTGCAGGGTCGCCGTGTCCTCGGCCATGACCACGATCGGCAGTCGGGGGATCTCCTTGAGCTCGCCGGAGACGTCGGACAGGTCGCCCGTAAAGACGAACTCGCGGTCGTCGAAGTCGGGGCCGAACTCGGCGCCCTCCTGGGCGGGATCGGGGACGCCGGCGTAGGCCCAATGGGTGTTGAACCAGCCGAACTTCCGGTAGTTGAGTCTGGCCTCGAGAGTGATGGTGTCGCCGGCATGCTCGGGGATGGCGAGGCGGAATCGCACCGTGTCGCCCGCCCCCGGGGGGATGAGCTTGACGTAGACCACCGCGCGGTTGGCGAAAGCGTTGCGCTTGTTGATCGGGTTGCCGTGGGCGTCGATCAACAGTGCCCGATAGAAGGCGGCGCCGGGCTCGACCGGCGAGTCTTCGTCCGCCATGCCGCTCCAAAACAGAACCTGACCGGTCTCGTCGGTGGCCTTGAGCTCGACCCAGACCTCGAAGGCGTCGACGGTTCCGCCGGGGAAGAAGTGGCCCACGCCGCGGGTGCGCACGACGACGTCGACCCGCATCGACTCGCCACGACGGACCGTCGCCGGGATCCGGTCGATGGGGGCGAAGAGTGTCTCCGCTTCGCCCGCGATCCTACCGCCGCGCCCGACCGCCATGCCCTGTTCCTCGCCGATGGCGAAGCTGGTCGCCAGGGCGGGACCCTCGAGCGTCATGGGGGTGCCGTCGGCGGTAGCGATCGGTTGCGCTTCGGTCATGGCGAAGATATCGACTGTCACCTGGCCTGCCTGCAGGAAGTCCGTCACGACCTTGAGCTGTTTCTCGTCCCGGTTGGCGATGGGAAGGGCCGTGTTGGCGCCAGGGAAACGGTGCGACCGGATGAGCCCATCATGATTCCCGGCGTCGTCGGACTCCACCATCGGCATGTGGCAGTCAAGGCAGTTGCGCGGCTCCGGCGGGTAGTAGAAAGAGCGCGCACCGAAGCCAGAGACGCCGCTCGCCTGCCAGTTGTCGTAGGAGTTGAAGCCGCGGATCCAACGGTAGTTGTTGACCGGTACGTCGAGGTGGACCTTGTGGCAGGTAGCGCAGAACTCGGCTGAGTTCTCGTTCTCGAAGAACGGCTTGATGAAGGTTCGCCGATGAGGCTCCGGATCGAGCTTCACCAGGGTGTCGTGGATCTTGGTGAGCACGGGGTTCTCGCTCGTCGCCAGGTCATGTAGCGGCGGGACGGTAATCTCGTAGTCGCCCTGGCCCATGGAGCTCGCGACGCTCGAGATCATGTGGCAGGCGGTGCACGACAGGCCGGCCTGGGCCTCCCTGGTGTGCACGATCTCCTCGATCGGCCGGTCCATCATCCCGGACTGCAGGATCGCCGGATCGTGGCAGCCGCCGCACCATTTCGACGCCTGAATTCCCGCGACCTCCTGCATATACTCAATCGACTTGCGATACCACTGATTGTTGAAGCTCGAGAAGTGGTGGGCCGAACTGTTCCACTGCTCGTATATGTTCGGGTGGCAGCCGGAGCGTGAACAGCTCTCGGACCCCATGTAGACCTTGGAGTCCACCGTGCCGCCGTGAGTGGTGCGCACAGAGGAGGGGAAGAACGGTCCGCTCTCGCCACCCATCGCCTCGCCGGCCATGGTCAGCGGAGCCGGTGGGTTCGAGAATTGATAGCGCGGGTCGGGGTGGGTGTTCTGCCACCACAGCGCGGCCACCGCGGCCGCCATGGCTGCCGGCAGCCCGGCGGCGGCGAGCCGCCACCATCGCTTTCGGCGGTGCTCGGCCAACGCCACGATGAGCGCCGCGAGGCCGAGAAGGGCGAGGGCGATATGGGCGACGAGCCAGGGACGGTTTCCGGTGGTGTTGTCGATGCGCCACAACCACAACGCGCAGGCGGCGGACAGCAGGAGGAGCGCACCACTGCCGAAGATCGCCCGGTTGGCGCGCTCTCGCCACCACCAGCGGCAGAACGGGACCAGCAGGGCGAGGCCCAAGACCAGGTGCAACATCACGTTGGCGAAGTAGAAGAGCACCGGATCGCCAGTGGCGAAGAGGTAGGCGCTGTTGGCGACCAGAATTATCGCCCCCCAGAAGAGCCGACGGTTCATTCCACGTGGTTGCATCGCGGATGGAAACTACAGCACCCGGGAAGGGAATTCCATCGTCGGGCCGAGGGACGGATACAATCCGGCGCATGACGGATCCAGTCCGCCCACCGGAGATCGCCGAAGCCCTGGGGCGCCGCGTCATGGGCCAGCCGGAGGCGGTCAAGGAGCTGTCGATCGCCTTGGCCAAGAAGCTCCAGGGCCTGTCGGCCGGCAACGTGCTGATGGTGGGCTCTTCGGGGACCGGCAAGACCACCCTGATGCGTGCCATCGAGGTCTGGCTGGCCGCCCGCGAAGATCCCCGTCAGGACTGGCCTCTGATCCGCGTTCACGCCAACGTCCTGGCCGAAGAGTCGTCACGCGACCGCCCCGGTGAGTCGATTCTCCTCCGACTGCTCGAGCGCACGCGCGAGCGCTATGATGAGCTTCCGACTCCACAGCTCCTCGAGCGGGCTGCCAACGGCCTGGTCTTCGTCGATGAGGTCGACAAGATCCGCAGCCACGTGGGCGGTGAGCCGAACACGAGAGGCATCCGGGCTCAAGAGGCTCTCCTGACCCTGATCGAGAATGAAGCGGTGCCCGTCCGGCTGCCGGACTGGGCGGGTGGCGAGGCGGTGACGGTCGACGCGTCGCGACTGCTCTTTGTTGCTGCCGGGGCCTTCGAAGGACTCTATGAAGCGGTCTACGACCGGGTGACGATCGGAGCCGACCGGGGCTCGCTACGGGCCATGAGTGTCTTCGAGAATGCCGGCACAGTGCGCCAGGAACTGCAGTTCTCATTGCGGGACTGGCTGCGCTACGAAGACCTGTTCGACTACGGCCTGACGCCGCAGTTCCTGGCGCGGTTCGATTCGCTCGTCCTGCTCGACGACTTGAGCGAGGACGTGCTGGTCGAGATCTTCCTCGACGATCCTGAGTCCGGCCTACAGCAGGCGCGGGAGTACTTCTCTTCCCTCGGGGTCGAAATAGCGATCTCGCCCGCCGCCGTGCGCCGCATAGCCCAAGAGGCCGTGCGTCAACCTCGGCTCGGCGCCCGTGCCCTCAAGGAGGTCTTCCGGCGGGTGATGAGGGAGGTCGAGTTCGACCCCAAGGCCAACGTCGGCTCCGTGCTGATGGTCGACCTGCCCGAGGTCGAAGAGGCATTGAAGCGCTAGCAAGCCCCTAGTCGGCCTTGGCGTGCCAGCCAATGGACGCCCCGACGTCGCGATCGGAGCGGCACGTTCCAGTTGCATCGCTCCCGCGACAGCCTCGGGGACAGGACGGGCGTTACGACATGGGGTTGCTGCGGCTCCGCCACCAGCGAATCGCGGGGGCGACGAGGCTCATCGCCAGGAGGCTCAGGACGATGAGCCCGGCGTTGCGTAGCGTGCGCGCTTGATCGCGGCCCGTGGCGGTGATGAGCAGATGGCCGACGTAGGTGTAGATGCCTATGGGGATCGTCATCCCGACGATCGAGGAGAGCAAGAAGGGCAGGCTGCGCATCCCCGCCAGCGCGCCGGCGTAGTTGACCACCGCCAGGGGCGCCATGAACCGAGCCCGAACCATGGCCCAGAAGCCATGCTGGCCCATGAGCCGGTCGAGCTTGGCCGACCGCTCTGGCCCCAGGATCCTGGTCACGAAGTCGCGTCCCAGCGCTCGGGCCAGGGCGTGCCCGACGAGGGCAGCGAGCATGCATCCGAACCAGCCGAGCAGCCAGCCGCGCCACGGTCCGTAAACGGCGCCGGCGATGAGCACGGGCGCCGTTGCTGGGATCGGCATGCAGCCGGCGACGACGAACAACCCAAGGATGGCCAGCGGCGTCCACCAGCGTCCTCGCAGGCCCAGCACCCTTTCCTCCAGTGATCCCTCGCCCAACCAATCGACGAGGCCCAGCTGGTAGGCTACCGCGAGTCCTACGACTGCCAAGGCGACCAGCAGGGCAAAGCGGACCGCCGGCGACAGCTTCACGTGCCTGCTACTACTCCGACTCGTCGTCAGCAGGGTTCTTCAGATTGACGTCAGGCGGCAGGGACGAAGGAGCGTTGGGCGCCGGCCGCGATCCTTCTGCGTCGAGAGCGAAGAACTCGCGCATCTGGTCGATCAGCGCGGGCAACGCTTGCGCATCCATGAAGTTGAGCTTGAGCTCGTTGATGACCATGACTTCGGCGCGCTGCCATTCGTTCCAGCAGTCGACGCAGATCCTTGCCCGCACCTCCTGCTCCAACGCCGGGGTATAGAAGACTGCGCCCTCGATGGCCGGAGCTTCCCGCAGACAACGAGTACACAAGAGGGTCGGGCTCATCTCTTTGACCTTTCGACGGTCGTACGCCTTCAGTCCTGCTCGGCTTCCAGCAGTTCTTCGAAGTAGGCGATCGTGTTGCGCAGTCCCTCCTCGATCTCGACCTGGGGAGTCCAGCCGAGGATGGTACGCGCTCGGGTGATGTCCGGCTGACGCACCTGGGGGTCGTCGACCGGCAGTGGTTTGTGGGTGATCTCGCTAGGGCTGCCGGTCAGCTCGAGGATCTTCTGGGCGAACTCGAGGACGCTCATCTCGGTCGGGTTGCCGACGTTGACGGGCTCGACTTCGTCGGACATGAGAAGGCGGTAGATACCGTCGACGAGGTCGCTAACGTAGCAAAACGAACGGGTCTGACGACCTTGGCCGAAGACCGTCAACGGCTCACCGCGTAGCGCCTGGTCGATAAAGGCCGGGACCACCCGCCCGTCGCGCGGCCGCATGCGCGGACCGTAGGTGTTGAAGATACGCACGATCCGCGTCTCGACTCCATGGTAGCGGTGATAGGCCATGACCATGGCTTCGGCGAAGCGCTTGGCTTCATCGTAGACGCCGCGCGGACCGACCGGATTCACGTTGCCCCAGTAGCTCTCGGGCTGCGGGTGGACCAGCGGATCGCCGTAGACCTCGGAGGTCGAGGCCAGAAGGAAACGCGCCCTCATGTCCTTGGCCAGACCTAGGGTGTTGTGGGTGCCGAGCGAGCCGACCTTGAGGGTCTGGATCGGCAGCTCGAGGTAATCTATCGGGCTCGCCGGCGAGGCAAAGTGAAGCACGTTGTCGATCTCGTCGTCGAGAAAAAGCGGCGTGCTGATGTCGTGTTCGACGAACTCGAAGTCGTCGCGTTCGAGGAGGTGGGAGATGTTGGCGTGCCGCCCGGTGATCAGGTTGTCGACGCAGATGACGCTGTGCCCCTCGTCGAGCAGGAGGTCACATAGGTGCGAGCCGAGAAACCCGGCGCCACCGGTGACGAGCGACTTCGTCACGCCGTGGGCTCCGTGGGATGACCCTCAGGCCGTCCGAGTGAGACGTAGCGAAAGCCGGCGGCTCCCATCTTGGCGGGCTCGTAGATGTTGCGCAAGTCGACGATCAGAGGCTTCTTGAGCAGGTTCTTGAGGCGTTCGGTGTCGAGCAACCGGAATCGGTTCCACTCGGTGACGATGACGAGGCCATCAGCGCCCTTGGCTGCCTGGTAGGGACTGTCGCAGAAGGCGACGTCGTCCCAGAGCTCCCGACAGGTATCCATGGCGGCGGGATCGAAGGCGCGCACGGTGGCGCCGCCAGCGCGCAAGGCGTCCACGATGGTCAACGCCGCCGATTCCCGGATGTCGTCGGTCTCGGGCTTGAAGGACAGCCCCAGCACCGCGACGGTCTTGCCGTCGACGCCGCCGAAAGCCGTGGTGATCTTGTCGACCATCCGGTCTCGGGTCTGATCGTTGGCCTCGATGACCGCCTCCATGATCCTGAACCGGAGCCCGTGGTCGCGGGCGATCTGGGCGACGGCACGGGAGTCCTTGGGAAAGCAGGAACCGCCGTAGCCGGGCCCGGGATGCAGGAATTTGGACCCAATCCGCTTGTCGAGACCCATGCCCCGAGCCACCGTCTCGATGTCCGCCCCCAGCTTCTCGCACAGATGCGCCACCTCGTTGACGAATGAGATCTTCGTTGCCAGGAAGCCGTTGGAGGCGTACTTGATGAGCTCGGCACTCTCGACGTCGGTGACGACGAACGGTACGTCGGCGACCCGCAATGGCGAGTAGATCTCGAGCATCATCTCGATGGCGCGTCGATCCCGACTGCCGATGACCACGCGATCCGGGTTCATGAAGTCTTCGATCGCCGAACCCTCACGCAGGAACTCGGGATTGCTCACCACCGCGAAGTCGTCGCTCGAGCTCACCTCGCGAACGATGTCGGCGATCATCTGGCCTGTGCCGATGGGAACCGTGCTCTTGGTCACGATCGCCTTGAAGGCGTTCAGGTGGTGGCCGATCGACTCGGCCACCTGCCGGATGTACTTGAGATCGGCCGAGCCGTCCCGCTTCGGCGGCGTACCGACGGCGATGAAGATGACCTGCGATTCCTCCACGGCAGGCCCGAGTTCCGTGGTGAACCGGAGCCGGCCCTGGTCCATGTTCTTGCGCACCAGCTCGTCGAGGCCGGGCTCGTAGATCGGGATCTCACCGCCCTGGAGAGCCTCGATCTTGGCCTCGTCGACATCCACTCCGGTGACGTACATGCCGAAGTCGGCCAGGCACGAGCCCGTGACCAGGCCGACGTAGCCACTTCCGACGACACAGATTCTCATTGTCTCAAGCTAGGTGAGGTTCTCTTGGCGATACCACTCGACAAAGCGCCGGAGGCCTTGTCTTATCTGAATTCGAGGCGCGTAGCCGAGGAGGCGTCGGGCCTTGCTGACGTCGGCATAGGTGATCGGCACGTCGCCAGGCTGGTCGGGAAGATACTCGATGCTCGGTTCCACTTCAAGCTCTTCTGCGATCCACGCAATCAGGTTCGCCAGAGACGTGGTGTCGGCGCCGCCGAGATTGAGAATCTCGAATCCGAGCTCGGCGTCGAGAGCGGCAACGACGCCGTCGATGATGTCGTCGACGTAGGTGTAGTCGCGCCGACTCGTGCCGTCGCCGTACATAGGGATCGACTCGCCTCGAGCGAGCAGGTCGGTGAACTTGTGAATCGCCATTTCCGGCCGCTGGGCGGGCCCGTAGACGGTGAAGAAGCGCAGACAGGATGTCTTGAGGCCGTAAAGGTGATGGTAGTTGTAGCACAGCAGCTCGCCGGCACGCTTGGTGGTGGCGTAGGGGCTGATCGGCTGGTTGACCTCGTCATCCTCGGCGACAGGGACCTTGGTGTTGATGCCGTAGACCGAGGACGAAGAGCCGAAGATGAAGACCTCCGGGCCGTGGTGGCGCGCCG
>JAPUJD010000238.1 GCA_027296385.1 Acidobacteriota bacterium
CGTGCCGGTGGCCGCTCCCCGGCCTTCACAATGGGCGCAGGTGAGAACGAGCGTGTCCGGGTGCCGGCGACGCCACTCACCCCATGGCAGCATCGCCCAATCCTGCTCGGGCAACTCCTCGAGACGTTCGCCGCCAAGATCACCCTCCACCGCGACGCCCGAGTTCTGCTGCCACAGCGAGTCGGTCTCGCGGTCGTACATGACCAGGTTGCCATCGACTAGCTTGCCCGAGACGCCGAGGGTCAGCTCCCGATCACCGATGCGACGGTCGTGCACGACGACCGATTGCTCCGACGGTCACCAGGAGGCCGCGATCGGCACCCCACCCAACCGATCGTTGACGACCTGATGGTTCTTCAGCACGTAGAGCGGGTAGGCTCGATGCTCGTCGTTGACCGTCACTCCGAGCACGCTGACGCCGGCGGGTAGCGCCGCCTCTTCGACCGTCAGGAAGCTCGGCCGCACCAGCGCCAGCTTGGCATCCTTGGCTCGGTACTGAAGCACGCCGTGGAAGGGCTCGGCACCGGTGACGGTCGTTTCCTGCTCCTGGCCCTGCGCCGCGATTCCGCTGAACAGCACCAAGGCAAGCAGTGCGAACCTAGTTTCTGTCTTCTTCATCTTTCTCGTCTCTGATCTCAGGCTCTGGGCGACTCAGACCCCAGGGTCTCGAGGCGCGCAGTCCTTTCACCAACGGTAGCCAACCCGCGACACCCTCTCTCATCAGAACGGTTCCGTCAACCGGAACCTTCCCGGAGTGGGTCCGGGCGCCGTTGGGCCAAACAACCTCGACGTCCGACACGATCGCTTCCGGGCCGAGGCCGAAGTGCAGTTCGGCGCTGTTGTCGCTCAGGTAGCTCTCACCCACGAGATGTCGGCGAGAGACCCTCCTCGCTTCCGTGTGCACGATGACTCTTGCTCCTACGGCGAACCGGTTCGGCGAGCGCCCTTCGAGGCGCACCGCAAGCCAGTGTCCGCGCCGCTCGGACCGATTCCCCAGCAGAAGCGGCGATCCGCCGTGAACAGAGACCGCCACGTCGACCAGGCCATCGCGATCGACATCCGCGAAGGCTGCTCCGCGGCCGACGAAGAGCTCCTCCATGATCGGACCCGCCTCTGCCGAGACGTCCGCAAAGCCATCGCTGCGGTGTTCGTACACCCTCAGAGGTTGCGGGATCATCTTGGGGTCACTCAGCACTTCCAGTGTCCACTCGTCCTCGATCGTCGACCCGTTGACGACGAACAAGTCCAGGTCACCGTCGAGATCGAAGTCGAACAGACCGGTTCCCCAGCCGACCCAGCTCGGATCCACCGGCGCCAGACCCTGCTGATACGCGGTGTCTTCGAAGAGCACGAGTCCGTCGGCGGACTGATTGCGGTAGAGCGCATTCTGCTCGCCGACCCAGTGGGTCAAAAAGAGGTCGTCCCGCCCATCCGCGTCGTAGTCGCCAAGCGCCACTCCCATGCCGGCCCGCGGATCCCGGGTCCCGGCCTCGATCGACACGTCCGCGAAGGTGCCGTCACCGCGATTGTGAAAGAGCCGATCGAAGGACTGATCGTTCGCCAGGTAGAGGTCCGGCAGCCCGTCATCGTCGAAGTCGGCAAAGAGAGCCTGCAGCCCGCGCCCCAAGGGGTCGGCAACGCCCGCCGCCGTCGCGACGTCGTCGAATCTCCCGCTCCCGTCGTTGCGAAAGAGGAGGTTGGGCTGGGCCGGATAGCTCGCGGGGGTCGTCATCGTCGCAGGACGCCCGCCGACCAGTGGCCGGTTGCGGGCTTGCTCCCACGGGAAGTCGACATAGCAGGGAACGTAGAGATCGAGATCCCCGTCGCCATCGTAGTCCGCCACGGCGCTCCCCGTAGCGAAGCACGGCAGCTCGCCCAGGCCGGAGTCGACACTGACGTCGCTGAATCCTCCGGTGCCCGAGTTGCGAAAGAGTCTGACTTCGTCGAGCCCTGTGATCAGCAGATCCAACCAGCCGTCGTCGTCCGCATCGACCCACACCGCACCCATGCCCCAACCGACGTGTCGCAGACCCGAGGACTGCGTCACGTCTTCGAAGGTACCGTCGCCACGATTGCGAAACAGCCTCCCAGGCTCTCGAGTCGCCCGCAGCTGCGAGCGCGCCGTCAAGACCGGACCGGCGAGATTGACCACGTAGAGATCATCGTCGCCGTCGTTGTCGTAGTCACCGAAGGCAAGACCGGAGCCGTTGTCCTCGGGCAGAAGAGCCGCGCGCGACGCACCGAAGTGGCTGAAGCGCAAGCCAGCTGCCGCCGCCCCCTCCTCGAAACGGATCTCCGCAGTGGCCGCGCCCCCGAGACCGAGCACAAGAGTCACGATGACGTACGTACGAAGCAATGGTAGATTCCTCTGGCAACCCGAAGTGTCGGCCGGCTCGCACTCTAGCAGCCCTTGGCTAGCTTCAGCTCCAGGTCGAAGAGCCCTTCGCAGTCGATGCCGCGCGCCTGTACCAGCACCTTGATCTCGCTCCCCATGCCGTCGAGATTCATCAGCTGAGCGGCCTCGAGCCGGGTTGCCGGATCGGCGGTTTCGAGGCCGGCGAAGACACCGCAGGCACCCAACCACTCGGCCTGACGCACCAGGGCCACGGTCTCGAGCCCCGCCGCTTCGCCCTCGAGGATGAGGGCGGTGAAATCGACGTGTGCGGTGAGATCCTGGCGCCCGACGTCGACGAACGGATCGCGATGCACCCTGTGGTGCCGGTAGCAGGCCAGGGTGCCGTGGCGCCGCACCCTGGGGTCGAGCAACCGGTGACGCTCGAACCCGTAGTCGCAAGTCACCAGCAAGCCGCGTTCGAGCGTCGCGGCCAGCCGGCGATAGAGCGGCCGCCAGCCGGGGGCCAAGTCGACGATTTGACCACGCTCCACGGTCGCCGCATCCTCGCCGAGCAGCTCGGCCAGGTCCGTCCGATCCGCAGCCAACTCCTGCCAGCGGAAACCCTCGTCGTCGTCCAGTCCCACGCCCAGCTCCCGCCACTCATGCTCGTCACCCTTGACCAGACGATGCACGGGTAGCGCGTCGAAGAGTTCGTAGGAAAAGACGAGTCCCCGCACAGGAGCGTCGGCGAGATCGGCAAGGCCGTCGACCGCGGTCACACCCAGCGGCAGCGACCGCTGGACACGATCCCAGCCGAGCACGCGTGAGAGTGCCCTGGCGGGAGCTGCGGCCACGACGGCGGCCAGATGGCTACCGTCGCCGTAGCCCGCCTCCAACAGATCGACCGCCCCCCCGAGCCGCACCGCCAGGCGCGCCAACAGGCGAGCGGTCGAGCGGCCGAAGAGGGGCGACAGCGACGAGCCGGTGACGAAGTCGCCCGCCGGACCGATCCGCGGCTGCGCTGTCCGGTAATAGCCCCCTTCTCCGTAGAGGGCTTCCTCCATAAACTCGGCAAACGACAAGGGTCCGTCGCGTTGGATGCGATGGCGCAAGCGTTTGGAGGGAGAGTTCATCAGCAAAGTGTATAATCCCGCGCAAATGACTGAAGACACTGGACTTCCGTCGACCCAGAGACTCCTGGAGCTGGTGGATGCGATGGTCGATCAGCCGGTCGTCATGCTAGTCGACATGGTGGCGGACCGTTTCGTCACCGGCACTCCCAAGCGAATCAGCCGCGAGGCGCCGGTACTGATCCTGCGCCGCGACAACGAGATCCTGGTTCCCGGCGGCGGTGCCAACGCGGTAGCCAACGTGGATGCCCTCGGCGGCCGTCCCCTGCCGCTGGGCGTGGTCGGTGACGATACCAACGGCCGCAGTCTGATCGATCTCTTCGCCGAGCGGGGAATCGCGACTCGGGGAATCGCCGTCCGGGCGGGTTTCAGCACGCCGACCAAGGTCCGGATCCTGGGTGGCGGTCGCCACGGCATCAAGCAACAGATCGTGCGCTACGACATCGAAGACTTCCTCGAGCTGGGTCCCGACGAGAGCTCCACTTTCGAAGAGGCCTTGGCCGCGTGGCAGGGCCAGGCTCGCGCCGCGGTACTCTCCGACTACGGCTATGGAAGCGTGCAACCGGAGATGGCCGCCACTTTGCGGGCCGCGTTGGCGCCGGGCGGACAGGTGCTGTGCGACAGCCGCTACCGCCTGGCTGACTTCCACGGGATCGATGGTGCCACGCCGAATGCCGAGGAGGCCGAAGCCCTGCTCGATCACGATCTCAACGGCGACCTCGACGCCGCCGGCAACGAGCTGCGCTGCAAGCTCGACTGCTCGACACTGCTCGTCACACGCGGCAGCTCCGGCATGAGCCTCTTCAGAGACGGCGCCGCCGCTCACCTGCCCGTTCACGGCACGACCCAGGTCGCCGACGTCACCGGCGCCGGCGACACCGTTATCGGCACCTTCGCCCTCGCCACGGCGGCCGGCGCAACACCGCTCGAGGCCGCGCTGCTCGCCAACTACGCCGGCGGCGTCGTCGTGATGAAGATGGGCACCGCCACGCTCGACCGAGCCGAGCTCGCCGCCGCCATCAGCGAGGACCCGGGCCTGCTGGAGCGCATCTCATGGGCCAGCTCCTGACACCGGCCGAGCTCGCGGTCGAGCTGGCGGAGCTGCGGCGGGGAGGCAAGACCGTGGCGCTCGCCAACGGGCACTTCGATCTGATCCATGTCGGCCATGTGCGCTACCTGACGGCAGCAGCGGCCCAGGCCGATTGCCTGGTCGTGGCTCTCAACGACGACGACTCGGTCGCCCGTCTCAAGGGACCCGGGCGGCCGATCGTACCGGCAGCCGAACGCGCGGAGCTGCTGGCGGCACTCGCGGTCGTCGACTACGTGACGATCTTCGACGGCGACACCGCCGGAGCGCTGCTCGCCGAGCTCGAGCCGGACGTCCACTGCAAGGGCACGGACTACGGCACGCCGGAGAGGGTTCCCGAGTTCGCCATCGTCCAGGCCTACGGCGGTCGCACGGTGCTGGTCGGCGACCCCAAGGACCACTCGACCACCGAGCTCATCGCCAGCGCCAAGAAACACAGAAGCTAGTGTCCCCGTCTCGTGTTCTCATCGTGCGCACCAGCGCCCTGGGCGACATCGTCCATACCTTGCCTCTGGCGACCGCCCTGCGCCGTCACTTGCCCGCGGCTCGGATCGGCTGGGTCGTGGAGCAACGCTTCGCGCCACTCCTGGCGAACCACCCGGCTGTCGACGTGGTCCTCGAGGTCGCGCTCAAAGACTGGCGCCGTGAGCCTTTCGCCCGCTCGAGCTGGCGGCAACTGCTCGGCTTCCTCGACCAGCTCGCGGCCTTCGCGCCGGATGTCGTGATCGACGCCATGAGCAATCACAAGAGCGCTCTGCTGGCTGCCCTGTCGCTCGCCGACCTCCGG
>JAPUJD010000239.1 GCA_027296385.1 Acidobacteriota bacterium
ATGGAGCCGATGAGCGGACTCGAACCGCTGACCTGCTGATTACGAATCAGCTGCTCTACCAGCTGAGCTACATCGGCTCGTGGGGGGACGTGGAGTCCCCGAGGCGTCGGGGATTGTAGGGCAAGGCCCGCGTGAGCGCAACGCTCCGGTGGCAGGCCGGCAGGCTGCGAGGATCCCTTTGCCCTACCTGGACTATTCGGTGCCGTGGCGGTTCTTGCTCGCTCTGGCTGCGAGGCGCGGTGGACCGAGCCCGGCGATCTCGTATCCGCTCGGATAGGTCCGGTTGCGGTTGTCGGTGAAGAAATGGGGGCGACGGCGCGCCGGTAGCCAACGCACCAACCGTCCTCGCAGCTTGAGCGCGCCACGGGCCATAGGCCGCGTCCCTGGCAAGGACTTGGGAAAGCCGAAGGCCTCGATCATCGCGTCGTCGAGGAGAGCGTAGATGCCGTAGTTGACGATGGGTGCAGTGAAGCGTGGAAACCACGAGGCGAAGAGATTCCTCGTGGCCGTCCCGATGCGGGCGTTGGTTTCGGCGAAGCGAAAGTGCGCCTTCTCGTAATCGTCCGCCCACTGCTCGAACTCCTCGAGCGACGGTGGTATGTCGCGGATCTTCATGCCGCGCCCGACACCGCGCCAGAAGTGGTAGTAGCCGATCCGCTCGACCTCGCTCAACTTGCGCCAGGCGAAGCTATCGATCCACCGGATCGGTTCGAGCAGGAAGGTCGAGAGCACGTAGAGGAAATCGTCGTTGGTGATCTTGAAGTGGCTGTGGGCCCAGTTGATGCGCTCGAGGGCTTCTCTCCCACGACCCTCCTCGTAGCCCCATTCGCAGAGCTCCGCGATCAGGATCGCCGTGTCGTCGTACCGGCGCTGCGCGGCGCGATAGAACTCGCCGGTCCGGTCGAGGAGCCGCGAGATGCTCGGTACGCAATAGGTGCGGTAGAGAGCGATCTCGAGTGCCCGAATCGAGTCCCAGGAAAATTCGTAGCCGAACGAGAGATGCATGATGCGCTGGTCATCACGTTCGGGATCCAGGCGTTGGATTTGCTCGAGTACGTCGAAACGTCCCATGGCGTCGCCGCTCGCGGGGAAACGACCCAGTCTGGGTCTGCAGCATCCGGAGGCTTGCAGGGGCGAACTCTAGCACCGCGCCCCGCGTCGACACGGTCCTATAGGATCGCCGCATGTTCGATGCCGACACCTACGTGAGGAGAAGGAACCGACTGAAGGCGAGTCTCGATTCGGGCTTGGCGCTTTTTCTCGGCAACGATGAGGCCCCGTTCAACTACCGCGACAACCACTATCAATTCCGGCAGGACAGCACGTTCCTCTACTTCTGGGGGCTGAACGCGGCGAATCTGGCCGCCACCCTCGACTTCGACAGCGGGGAGGAGATCCTCTACGGCTATGAGCCGACGCTCGACGACATCGTCTGGACCGGGCCGTTGCCGACGCTCTCTGAGTGGGGGGAGAAGATCGGCGTCGTCGACTGCCGCAACATCGATCGGCTGCGGGAAGACGTGCAGGCGGCGCTCGCCGCCGGGCGGGAAGTTCACGTGCTGCCCGCCTACCGGGGCGACACGGCGCTGAAACTGAGCGGGCTGCTCGACGTTGCGCCCATCGACCTACCGAGCCGAGAGTCGGAGCAGCTGGTGCGGGAGATCATCGCGCTGCGCTCGCCGAAAGAGGCGCAGGAGATCGCCGAGATCGAGAAGGCGCTCGAGGTCTCGTACCACACCCACACGGCGGCGATGCGGGCGACGAGGCCTGGCCTCTACGAGTGGGAGGTGGTGCGCCAGGTCGAGGCTTGTCATGCGCGCCACGGTTCGCCGGTCTCGTTCCCGATCATCTTCTCGGTGCGCGGCGAGGTGCTGCACAACCATGGCCACGACAACCGGATGCTCGAAGGGCAGATGGTGGTGCACGACTCAGGCGCCACATCGCCCGAGGAGTACGCCAGCGACATCACCCGCTCGTTTCCGGTCAGCGGCAGATTCGACACCCGGCAGCGCGAGATCTACCAGATCGTGCTGCAGGCGCTGGCGGACGCGACGGCCGAGGTGCGGCCGGGAATGCCTTTCATCGACGTCTACAAGACCGCGGCGCGGACCCAGATGGACGGCTTGAAGCAGCTCGGGCTGGTACGCGGCGACACCCACGAGGCCGTCGAGCAGGGCGCCCACGCCGCCTTCCTGCAGTGCGGCACCGGCCATATGCTCGGCCTCGACGTGCACGACATGGAGGGGCTGGGCGAGGAATTGGTCGGCTACGACGACACCGTGCAGCGCAGCCCGCTCTTTGGCGCCTGCTACGTTCGTCTGGGCCGGGCGCTCGAGCCCGACTGGGTGGTCGCCGTCGAGCCCGGCATCTACTTCATCCCCGAGCTGATCGACCGCTGGTCGGCCGAGGCCAAGTACAGCGAGTTCATCGATTGGCCGGCGGTCGATAAGTACCGCGACTTCGGCGGCATTCGAATCGAGGACGATGTGCAGGTAACTGCCGATGGCCATCGGGTGCTGGGGCGGCCGATTCCGAAGACGGTGGACGACGTCGAGGAGACGATGGCGTCCGAGGACGACGGCGACAGCTGAGCCGGAGCTCAGGGCCGCGCTTTCTTCAAAGCTCGACCACTGTTCCCAGCCCCATCTCCTCAGCCCGCTCGATCACCACCGCGCCCGCCGCCACGTCCTGCACCGCCAGCCCCACCGACTTGAAGAGGGTGAGGTCGTCGTCCGCCTGCCGTCCCGGACTCTCGCCCTCGACTACGGCGCCGAGCTCGGTCCATTCCTCGGATGAGGTGACGCCGGCGGCGAGCGCCTCGATCAAGTCGCCGGGCTCGGTGGTGGCGGACGCGATCGAGTCGACGAAGACGCGCGAGCGCAGTACGGTCTCGAGATCGATCTCCTGCATGGCCGGAGTGAAGCTGCCCACGCTGTTGACGTGGGCGCCCTCCTTCAGGTGGAGGCCATCGAACACCGGTGTGCTGGAGGTCGTGGCGGTGCACAGGACATCGACATCGGCGACGGCGGCTGAGGGCGACTCGGCGGCGACCAGCCGGGCCCGGATCTTGGGCTGGAGCTCCGCGATGAAGGT
>JAPUJD010000024.1 GCA_027296385.1 Acidobacteriota bacterium
TCTCAACAATCTGCGCGACCCGAACCGTATCTCGCCGGGCCAGCATCTGCGCGTCGACGGCCAGGCCGCACGAGCCGTGCTCGCCTCTGGGGCTCCCTCGACCTATACCGTCCGCCGCGGTGACAGCTTATGGATCATCGCGCGGCGCTACGCAACGACGGTCGACCGCATCAAGCGCGATAACGCTCTGCGCAGCAACACGCTGCGCCCCGGGCAGCGGTTATCGCTCCAGCACGGTTCGAGCGGCCGGACCTATGTCGTCCGGCGCGGTGACACCTTGGGGCGGATAGCCAGCCGGAATCGGGTGTCGGTCAGCCGACTGGCCCAGGCCAACGGCTTGAGCCTGCAGAGCACGATCTACCCGGGTGAGCGGCTGGTTATCCCCCAGTAGAATCTGCATCGCGGCAGGAAGCGTGACGGATCTGGAGGAGCGTCGGGGGGCGTTGTTCGTTGCCGCCGGCCCGTTGCTACACTGCGCCGGTGCTGATCCCGCTCAGACGCTCGCGCCATCGCCCCCGCGCCGGCCGAGTGCTGCTGGCGTTGATCCTCCTTCTCGCCGGCTGCGGTAGCTCGCCCGAGCGGGGCTCGGGGCCCCAGTGGCTGGTGATCGGCATCGACGGCGCCGACTGGGGCGTGATCAACGCGCTCTGGGAGGAGGGCAAGTTGCCTCATCTGAAGGCTCTGGCCGAGCACGGTGTGGCGGGGGTCCTGCGCACCGACTACGGCGCTTCGCCGGTGATCTGGACAACGGTGGCGACGGGTGTGGTGCCCGAGGTCCACGGCATCACCGGCTTCACGGTCCCCACGCCGGACGGGGACGTGCCGGTTTCGTCGGCGGTGCGCAAGGTGCCGGCGCTGTGGAACATGCTGACCACGGCGGGGCGCCGTACGGCGGTGATCAGTTGGTGGGCGAGCTGGCCGGCCGAGCGGATCGCCGGCGTCGTGGTGTCCGACCGGGCCGCTCGCGGCGTGGGCGAGAGCCTCTCACCGCCCGAGCTCGAGGCTCAGTTCGAGGAGTGGAAGCGCTCGGCAGCCGAGGAAGAGAATCTATTCGATCAGCGCCTGACTTCGGCGCAGCGCGATCACCTGACGCAGTTCAGTGCTCGCAAGCTGCTCGACGTCGACTTCGACCTTGTGCTGGTCTACTTTCGCGGCGTCGACATCGCCAGCCATCGCTACTGGAAGTACTACGAGCCGGAGCGCTTTCCCGAGGTCGGGCCAGCGGAAGTGGAGGAGTTCGGCAGCCTGGTGCCGTCGACCTACGAAGCAACGGATGCCGCCGTCGGCCGCCTGGTGGCCAAGGTCGGTCCCGAGACCAACGTCATGGTCCTGTCGGACCACGGCTTTCACGCCATGAAGCGGGAGGAGGTGCGGATCATGCTGGACTTCGACCAGGTTCTCACCCGCCTGGACTTCCAACAGCGTGCAGACGGCAAGATCGATTGGTCCCACACGGAGCTCTACACCTTCGCCACGGCCAAGTTCCGGCTGATCAAGCGAGTTCGCTACGCTCCGGACGTGCCCGGGGCTGCCCGGGCGGCTTTGCGCGCAGCCCTGACGGCGGAGCTAGCCAAGATTACGTACTCCGGTGGCGAACCGGTTTTCTCGGTCCGCGACCCGGGGGACCGCGAGCGCCGGACGGGAGCGGACTTCGTGGTCGTCGTCGCCCGCGACGGCGTGACGTGCGACCTGCACTACGCAGGGCAGATCTGGCACCGAGCGATCCCCGAGATCAGTTTCCTTTCAGGCACCCACAGTCAGCGCACCCACGGCGTGGTGTTCGCGGCGGGACCGGATTTCGATCCGGCGGCAACACTCGACGGCATCCATGTCCACGACATCGCGCCGACGATCCTCTATGGCCTCGGCCTGCCGGTGGGAGAGGATTTTGCCGGCCGCGCCTGGCTCGAGCTCTTCAGTTCCGAGTACCGCGCCAGCCGACCGCTGCGCACGGTCGCGACCTGGGGCACGATGGACCGGAGCGAAGCCGCCGCCTCGGAGGCCGACGAAGAGATTCTCGACGATCTCCGGGCCCTCGGTTACATCGACTGACAGCTACGAGTCTGGTCGGCAGGACTCGGGTCGCTCGGTTTGAGGGCTGGGTTGCCGACAGCGCCAAGAGATTCCAGGTAGGGAACAGGGTCCCAATCTGCGGGATCCACACTTGGAGCCTCGCTCAGGGCTCTTCCAAGCCAGCAGCAACCCGACCGCAGGAAATCAGGCGGCCGGGGTTTGAAGAGCGCAGGAGGATCTCGATCATGCGCCCACCATTCTGGCTCCCGGTCGCCCTTGCCCAGCTCTGTCTGGCTCCGGTCGTAGCCGCCGACCTCGACCTACCGTGGGAGTCCGTGGGCCTCAGCGAGCGCGAGGCCGCGGCCCATCTGCTGAACCGTTTCACCTTCGGCCCTCGCCCCGGCGATATCGA
Source organism: Acidobacteriota bacterium (assembly GCA_027296385.1). Lineage (GTDB taxonomy): Bacteria > Acidobacteriota > Thermoanaerobaculia > Multivoradales > JAHEKO01 > CALZKB01. Next base: position 2,426 of record JAPUJD010000024.1, read on the forward strand.
CGCTGTCGTCGCCGCTGGCCTCGAGGATTGGTTCGAGAGCCAGCTCGAAGCGCAGGTTCCGGAGCCAGCGCTCGACGCACGCCTGGTCGATATCGAAGCCCTCTTCCTACCGATCGAGGAGTTCGCCGTACGCTACCCCAGTCGGGGTCTTTTCATGCGTCAGGCCATGGCAGCGGGCGTGCTGCCCGAAGACTTCGATCCACAACGACGGGGCGACGAGCGCTTCTCCGAGGAGACCCGCCGCAAGGTGCTCGCCTTCGGCCGGGAGCAGGGTTTCAGGCCCCAGCGCGAGCTCATCGGCGCATTGCTGGCGCAAAAGGTGTACCGGGCGGTCTATGCGGAGAATCAACTCCAGGAAGTGCTGACCGACTTCTGGTTCAACCACTTCAACGTCTCGTTGACCGACAGGGAGTGCCGCAGCTACATTCTGTCCTATGAACGCGACGCGATTCGACCCTTCGTACTGGCCAACTTTCGCGACATGCTCGGAGCGACGGCACGGCACCCGGCGATGCTGCTCTACCTGGACAACGCGCAGTCGACGGCCGCTGCCGGTGACCGGACCACTCTCCAGGAGCGGATGGGAAGCCGCGGGGGCCGCGCTTCGACCTGGAGCCGCAGCCGCCGGCAAGGCGAGATGGTGCGTCTCGACCGCAAGCGCCACGACCGGCCGCAGGGGTTGAACGAGAACTACGCGCGCGAGCTCCTCGAGCTCCACACCCTGGGCGTCGACGGCGGCTACACCCAGAAAGACGTCGTCGAGGTGGCGCGGGCCTTCACTGGATGGTCGACCTTGCGGCCCCAGATGCTGATGGACGTCGAGGTCAAGCGCCGAGTCCGGCACGCCCTGTCGCTCGGCGCGGGCTTCGTGCTCGAGGATGGCTTCGTCTTCCGGGCGGATGCACACGACGCGGGCAAGAAGACTGTTCTCGGTCACACCCTGCGGGTCGGTCGTGGCCTGGAGGACGGTGAGGACGTGCTCGATCTGGTCGCCGCCCACGCCTCGACGGCGCGGCACCTGGCCCGCAAGCTGGCGGTGCGCTTCGTCTCCGACGCGCCGCCGCCGGCCTTGGTGGACCGGCTGGCGCGGACCTTCGTCGCGGCCCATGGTGAATTCGCGCCGGTGCTGCGAGCGCTCGTCTCGGCGCCCGAGTTCTGGGCCGCGGAGGCCCGAGGAGAGAAGGTGAAGGCGCCCTTCGAGCTCGCGATGTCCGCTGTGAGGGCGATCGACGCCGAGATCGACAACCCGCGCGGCGTCGTCGAGTGGGTCGAGCGTATGGGCCAGCCGCTCTATGCCTATTCGGCCCCGACCGGCTATCCGGACGCGGCCGAGTTTTGGGTCAACGCCGGTGCCTTGCTGAACCGGATGAACTTCGCTCTGTCGCTGGCCGCTGGACGGGTACCGGGCGTGAGTTTCGACCTCGGTGCGCTCCTTGACGGGCGAGAGCCGGAATCGCGCGCCGAGGCGCTCGGGGCCTACGTCGAGCTGCTCCTGCCGGAGCGCGACGCCGAGGTCATGGTCGAGCTGCTGGAGCCGATGGCGATGGCCCCCGATCTGGCCGAGCGCATCGCCGCCGCGACACCGGAAGCGCAGCCGCTGGCGGTGATTGCCGAGACCGACTTCGCCGGCTTCGGACGCAGCGGCCGCGAGGCACCGTTGCCGACGAGCACGGGACCACCGACGGCGATCGAGCAGGTCGCGGGAGTCATTCTGGGCTCGCCCGAGTTCCAGAAGCGCTGATTGGGATCAGGACTGACGAGGAGAACGCTGTGTGGACACGACGCGCACTACTCAAGAGCGGTGGAATCGCCCTGTTTTCGATCGGGGTCGGCGGTGCCGGTCCGAGCTTCCTGAGGCGAGCGGCCTGGGCCGCGACGCCGCGCCGGACACCGGGCCGGCGCAAGGTGCTGGTGACGATCTTCCAGCGTGGGGCGATGGACGGGTTGGCTGCCGTCTCACCGTTGGCGGAACGGCAGTTGAAGAAGCTCCGCCCACGGTTGGCGATGTCCGGGGCGCGACGCGCCGGCGAAGAGAGCCTGATCGATCTCGGTGTCGAATTCGGCCTGCACCCGGCCTTCGGCGCCTTCGAGCCGCTGTGGAAGGAGGGCCTCCTGGGAATAGTGCACGCCGTGGGGTCGCCCGATCCCACCCGTTCCCACTTCGACGCCCAGGACTACATGGAGACCGGGACGCCGGGCCGCAAGGGCACGCCGAGCGGCTGGCTCAACCGGGTTTGCGGCAAGCTGGGTCACGAGCCCACCCCGTTCCAGGCCGTCTCCCTGAGCCCGGCGCTGCCGCGGTCGCTCTACGGTCCGGCGCCGGCGTTGGCGGTGCGCAATCTGGCCGATCTCTCGCTCCAGGTGCCGGGGGCGCTCGGCGCGGCCGAGGCAGCCGGCGAGGGTTTCGAGGCGCTCTATCGCGAGGCGTCGCGTGATCTCCTACGCGGTACCGCGCAGGAGAGCTTCGAGGCGCTCCAGGTCGTCGAGCGCCTGCGCCAGGAGGGCTACCGGCCGGCTTCCGGTGCCGACTACCCGCGCAGTCCGCTGAGCGCCAGACTGCAGCAAATCGCGATGCTGATCAAGGCCGACGTCGGGCTCGAGGTCGCCTTTACCGAGAGCGGGGGCTGGGATACCCACGTCCAGCAGGGTTCTGCCGCCGGCAGTTTCGCCCAACGGGCTCGCGACCTGGCCGGCTCGATGGCCGCCTTCTGGCGCGATCTCGGCACCCACCGGGACGACGTGGTCGTGCTGACGATGACCGAATTCGGCCGAACCGTGAAGGAGAACGGCTCGGGCGGCACCGATCACGGCCACGGCTCGTGCCTCTTCGTACTCGGCAGCGAGATCGATGGCGGCAAGGTCCATGGCGACTTCCCGGGCCTCGACCCCCGCGTGCTCTACGAAGGTCGCGACCTGCCCGTGACGACCGACTTCCGCGCCGTCTTCTCCGAGGTCGCCGGCCACCACCTCGGGATCGGGGACGACGCGGCGATGTTCCCCGGCTGGCAGGGCAGCCGCCTACCCCTCTTCAAGACCTAGCAACCGTCGCCCCGGCGAATGTTCTTTCGACGCCCGGTCCCTCTTCGACCAGTTGCCCGCGAGAGGCTCTGCGCCGGGATCGAGGTCGAGGCCTCGCTCAGGGCTCCAGCTCCTGCCAGGCACAGGGCTCGCCTGCGGCTCGCGGCTCGCT
>JAPUJD010000240.1 GCA_027296385.1 Acidobacteriota bacterium
GCCCATGCCGCCGTAACGGTTCCAGCCGCGACTTCGATCGTGTAAAGTTCGCCTCCGCGCTCGCGCGCCCCGCGCGAAGTCGCCCTTCCCACAATCTGTTCTGGAGAAGTCATGGAAGCTTCCATACGCTCGGATCTGCGCAATCTCGCCATCATCGCCCACGTCGATCACGGCAAGACGACGCTGGTGGACGCGATGCTGTGGCAAAGCGGCATCTTCCGGGATAACGAGCAGGTGCAAGAGCGGGTCATGGACTCGATCGACCTCGAGCGCGAGAAGGGCATCACCATCATGGCCAAGAACACGGCCGTCCACTACGGCGACACCCGGATCAACATCGTCGACACGCCGGGCCACGCCGACTTCGGCGGTGAGGTCGAACGCACCCTCAAACTGGTCGACGGGGTGCTGCTGCTGGTCGACGCCAGCGAGGGCCCGCTGCCGCAGACCCGTTTCGTCCTGCGCAAGGCACTCGAGGCCGGGTTGCCGCCGATCGTCGTCATCAACAAGATCGACCGGGCGGACGCCCGCATCCAGGAGGTCGTCAACGAGGTCTACGACCTCTTCATCGATCTCGATGCCACCGAGGAGCAGCTCGACTTCCCGGTTCTCTACTCGATCGCCCGCGACGGCATCTGCCGCACCGAGCCCGAAGGGGACAGTCAGACGCTGAAGCCGCTCTTCGACCAGATCCTGGAGACCGTTCCGGCGCCGCGCTTCGAGCCCGGCCACCCGCTGCAGATGCTCATCACGACACTCGGTCACGACGACTACGTCGGTCGCCTCGGCATCGGACGGATCTTCGAGGGCGAGATCGCCAAGGGGCAGCAGATCGCACGCTGCCGCCTCGACGGCACCGTCGAGAGTCTCAAGGTGACCCATCTCTACGGCTACGAGGGCCTCGATCGCATCCCTATCGAGAGCGCTGGCCCGGGCGACATCGTCGCCGTCGCCGGCTTCGACGTGGTGGTGATCGGTGAGACGCTGAGCGACCTCGAGGACCCGCGTCCGCTGCCGTCGATTCAGATCGACGAACCGACCCTGGCGATGGTGTTCTCGGTCAACGACTCGCCGAAGGCCGGCACCGAGGGCCGGCACGTGACCTCCAGCAAGCTGAGCGAGCGGCTGATCCGCGAGACCTGGACCAACGTCTCGATCCGAGTCGAGGAGGTCGAAGGAGGTCGCGGTTTCCTCGTCGCCGGCCGCGGCGAGCTCCAGCTCGCCATCTTGATCGAGATGATGCGCCGGGAAGGCTATGAGTTCTCGGTCGGCAAGCCCGAGGTGCTGACCCGGCGTGGCGAGGACGGCTCACTGCAGGAGCCGATCGAGCGCCTGATCATCGACTGTCCGGAAGAGTTCGTCGGCGCCGTGACCCAGAACCTAGGCCCGCGCCGCGGCCGCATGATGAGCATGACCAACCATGGCAGCGGGCGGGTGAAGATCGACTTCCTGGTGCCGGCACGCGGCCTGATCGGTTTCCGCACCCAGTTCCTGACCGAAACCAAGGGCACCGGCATCATGAACCACCTGTTCGAGGAGTTCGGACCCTGGCAGGGCGATATCCCTCAGCGCACGACCGGGGCTCTCGTCGCCGACCGCGCCGGCAGGGCCACGCCCTTCGCCATCGAGCACCTTCAGCCGCGTGGCCTCTTCTTCATCTCGCCCAACGATCAGGTTTACGAAGGCATGATCGTCGGCGAGCACTCACGGCCGAGCGATCTCGACGTCAACATCACCAAGGAGAAGAAGCTCACCAACATGCGCGCCGCGGCAGCGGACGAGCTGGTTCGCCTCGTGCCTCCGACCCTGCTCAGCCTCGAGCAGGCGATCGAGTTCATCGCCGAGGACGAGCAGATAGAGGTCACGCCGAAGGCGTTTCGCTTGCGCAAGCGAATCCTCAAGGCCAACCAGCGCAAATAGCATCATCTGATCGCGCATCGACTCCGTAGTCCTGGTGAAGTCCACGAACTCACCAGTCTTCAGGAGAACCCGTATGCGCAATCGATCGATTACCCTCACCCTGCTCGCGGCCGCGATCGCCTTGGCGGTCCCGCCCGCTGGGGCCTCGAGCCACCGCGAAGCTCCGGCGATTTTGCGAACCCCGCAGGTCGACGCCACGGACTTCTACATCTTCCGTAGCTACGAGCCCGGGCGCGAGGACTTCGTCACCTTGATCGCCAACTACATTCCGCTGCAGGACCCCTACGGTGGGCCGAACTACTTTCCGCTCGACCCCGACGCGAGCTATCGCATCCACATCGACAACAGCGGCGACGGCAAGCCTGACTTGACCTTCGACTTCCGCGTCACCAATACCCTGCGCGACATTCAACTCGAGGTCGGCGACGAGTCCGTCTCGATACCGCTGCGCAACATCGGCCAGATCTCCTCCGACCCGGCGTCACAGGACAATCTCAACGTGCTCGAGTCGTACACCGTGCGCCTGACCCACCGCGGCGGCGCCAACGGCCTATTGAGGAACGTCGACTCGGGCAGCACCCGCCTCGGCAAGCCGATGGACAACATCGGCCGCAAGTCGTTCCCCGACTACGCGAGCTACGCCGAGCAGTTCATTCACCGGGTCGAGATCCCGGGTTGCGCCAACGGCCGGGTCTTCGTCGGCCAGCGCAAGGATTCCTTCGTCGTCAACCTGGGCGAGATCTTCGATCTCGTCAATCTGCGCCATCCGGTCGGTGGTCAAAACGCCGAGTCGGACGATCTCGCGGACAAGAACATAACCTCCCTCGTGCTCGAGGTGCCGACCGAGTGCCTGACCGGCGGCGGCACCGACATCCTCGGAGCCTGGACCACCGCCCACCTTCCGCGCCGCCGAACGGTGCGCAACAACCCGAGCTTCGAGCGCCCCGAGGACACGAGCGGCGGGCTGCCGCAGGTCTCGCGTCTCGGCATGCCCCTGGTCAACGAGCTCGTCATCGGGCTGAAGGACAAGAACCGCTTCAACGCCAGCTCGCCGGCCAACGACGGCCGCTTCGCGACCTACGTCACCAACCCTACCCTGCCGGAGATCCTGGAGATCCTCTTCGGGGTCGAGGCGCCGAACAACTTCCCGCGCCTGGACCTGCTGGCGACCTTCATCACCGGCATCCCCGGCCTCAACGAGTTCGGCTTCGGTGAGATGCAACGCCTCAACGTGACCATCCCGCCGACCCGCAAAGCACGGCAGGAGCGCCTGGGGGTCATCGCCGGCGACAACGCCGGTTTCCCCAACGGCCGGCGACCGGGAGACGATGTGGTCGACGTCGAGCTCCGCGTCGTCATGGGCCTACTCTGCCACGCTTTCCCCGGCTTGTTGTGTGATCCCACCGACGCACCTTCGGGCACCTTGCCCTTCACCGACGGAGCGCGCCAAAGCGCCCGCCAGTTCGCCGAGGCCTTCCCCTACCTCAGGCCGCCGATCCCCGGATCTCCCAACTAGTCGGCGCCGTTCGCCGGGCGGGCTGACGCTCGCCCGGCGGCACTTTCCATCCCCAAGACCACCTGACCTCAGGAGACTCGATGACACCGTTCCGTTGGCTGCTTGCGATGGCCATCCTCGCAGTCTGTGGTCCGCTCTCGGCCCACGATTTCTGGATCCAGCCCTCCGCCTTCGATGCCGCGGTCGGCGCCCCTATCGCTCTGCGCCTGATGGTGGGCGAGGACTTCACGGGCGAGAGTCTCGCTCCGCCGGCTCGTTCGATCATCCGCTTCGACGCTCACGACGACCTGGGCCGTCGGCCGGTCACGGGTCTATCGGGCGTCGACCCCGCCGGACTCATATCCGGCCGACGGCAGGGACTCCTCACCGTCAGCTACCAGAGCCGCCCCTCATTCATCGAGCTAGCGGCCGAGCCGTTCGAGCACTACCTGCGCGAAGAAGGTCTCGAGCACGTGATCGCAATGCGGGTACGGCGCGGCGAATCGGCGGCACCGGGCCGCGAGCTCTTCTCCCGGTCTGCCAAGTCCCTGATCACCATCGAGGATGGCGGCGAGGCGACAGCCGGCGCTCCGGCGCTGGGGCTAGCGCTCGAGTTCCTGTCCGCCCACGCCGAGACCCCCGTCGCGGGCTCGCCCTTCGAGCTCGAACTCCTCTTTCGCGGCCAGCCTGTTGCCGACGTCCTGGTCGTCGCCATGCCGAAGGCCGACCCGAGCAGTAGCCAGCGTCTCCGCACCGACTCCGAAGGACGCGTGAGGGTCGATCTCACCCTACCCGGACCGTGGTTGCTGAAGGCCGTTCACATGCTCCCGACACCCCCGTCCACCGCAGCGCAATGGGAGAGCTGGTGGGCTTCATTGACACTCTCGATTCCTGCCAGTTAGGGTTCATCGCAGCTCCAGAGCGAGAACAGGTCTCGCTACTCCGCTCCGTGACCGGAGCGGCCCGCGCTCGAATGTTCACCTCGAATCGCAGCGAAGTCGACCTCGTCGATCGCGTCGCCCGAGGCGACGGCGAAGCTTTCGCCACACTCTTCGACTGCCATTCTCCCACCGTGTTCGGCATGTTGATCCAGCTCCTCAAACGCCGCGAGCTAGCCGAGGAGGTGCTGCAGGAGACCTTCATGCAGGCCTGGTCGCAGGCCGATCGATACCGCTCGGAACGCGCTACCGTCTGCGGCTGGCTGCTGATGCTGGCGCGTTCGCGCGCGCTCGATCATCTGCGCTCGAGCCGAGCACGCGATCAGAGGGAGGACCGCCTGGGGGCCGACCCGGCCAGCCTCAGAGTGGAAGAGCCGGTGGGCACCGGGAACTTGGAAACCCTCGAGCGTCAACGTCACGTCCTCAACGCCCTCGCCGCCCTCGGCGAGGACCAGCGGCGTTGCCTCGAACTGTCCTTCTTCGAGGGCCTGTCGCACACTCAGATAGCCGAGCGACTCGATCAACCGCTCGGAACCGTAAAATCGAGGATTCTCAGCGCCATGCGCAAGCTCCGGCCGGCGCTCGCCACCCTCCACCCACAATGACCGACGAACACCAGCCCTATCTCGACTCGATTCCCGCCTACGTGCTGGGCGCGCTCGGCCCCGCCGAGACCGCAGAGCTCGAGCGGCACCTCGAGACCGTCTGCGCTACCTGCAACGCCGAGATGAAGCGGTGCACTCGAGACCTCGAAGCGCTGGCGGCGGCCAATCCCCCGGTGACGCCCTCGGAGACGACTCGCGCGCGGCTGCTGGCTCGCGTCGAGCAGGCCAGCAAGATGAGGACTCAGCCCGTGCTTCCGCCACCGCGCCGCAGGGTGCCGTGGCTGCCGCTGGCTGCGGCGGCGATGCTGGCGCTCCTGGTCTGGAGCGGCTGGACGCAGATCGACCTACGCCGAAAGGTCGACAAGCTGGCGGCTGAGCTGAGCCTTGACGCCGCCGAGCTGGCCCGCGTGCGCAGCGATCTCGACGTCGCCCGGCGTAGGCTCGATCGCTGGGCTCTGGCCAGCCGGATTCTCGCCGCGCCGGGCCTGGAGACCGTTCGGCTGGCCGGCCTGGAGGCGGCTCCCGAGGCGTCAGGCCAGGCGCTCGTCGCAAGCGCCGACGGCAAGGCCGTCTTCTCCGCCTCGAACCTCGCGCCGCCCGGACCCGACAAGACCTACCAGCTCTGGCTCATCGTCGCCGGTCAACCGGTCTCGGCGGGCCTGCTCGAGGTCGATGAGGCCGGCGGGGCCTCGCTGGTCATCGAATCTCTCGATGACCCCTCGGCAATCGAGGCCTGGGCGGTGACGCTCGAGCCCGCCGGGGGCGTGCAGCAGCCCACCGGACCCATGGTACTGCTGGGCGCAACGGCATAGTGGGTAGCGAACTTGCCGCACGGGACACTAGCAAGCCGTCACACCGGTAGCGGTCGAGCTCAATTCCGCGATGCCACCCGGAAGTAGAGACTCTCGAAGCTGAACGGATCCTTTGAGCCCTTGCGGTAGAGCTCGACGGTGACGAAGAGTTTGTCGCCTCGTTCCCCGATCTCGAAAATCTCGACCTCCTTGCCGGCCGGCCCGCCGGTCGTCTTGACGATCAACCGATCGCTGCTCTTCCAGCTCGCCTGCACCTCGACTCTCCCCGCCGGGCGCGTCTCCGCGACCTTCTTGCCATCGACCCTGAAGACCCGCTGGCGATCGTCCCAGTAGATGAGGGTCAGAAGCTCATCCCTGTAGGCGAAGGTCAGTACTTCCGCACCGGCGGTGAGCGCGTCCACCCGCTCCTCCAGGCTCGGGTCCAGAGAGTTCTCGCCGCCGCCACGGTCCGAGCGCCCCCGGCCGGCAGAACGCCGCCGCGCCTGGCGCAGCAGGCGCCTCGGATCCTCGCTGACGTTCCTGTCGAGTCGCCACACCCCGACCAGCGCTCGCAGCCCGGCTTGCTTGTCGCCGGCCACCACCTCCGCCGGGACGAGGGCCAGCAAGAGAGCGATCAGCCCCACCGCCGCCGCGAGTCGCGTCGACGCCTGCAACCTCAACCACCGCCTCGGCACCTTCACACGCTCCATCCGACCACCTCCGTTCGTGCCTCGACAATACGTCAAGATCCGGGTGAGCGAGTCTGAGCGGCTAAGATGCGACTCCTCTGGAAAGCGCACCGGATGGACCCAATTACGGCAGCGAGCGAACTGAGCCCCGCACGCGTGCGGCAGTTTCTGCAGCGGGCCTACGGCCTCGACGGCAGTGTCCGCCTGCTGCCGGGCGAGAACCACAACTACCTCGTGGCGGCTTCCGGTGCTCGCTATGTGCTCAAGATCTCCGCGCACGGTCAATCGCGGGCCGCGGTCGAGCTCGAGCACGCCGTCATCGAGCACATGCACGGCCGCGCTCCCGGGTTCGCCCTGCCGCGGACCGTCGTCGGACTCGACGGTGCGACGGTGACGCTCTTCGACGAGGACTCGCCGGCGCGCCTGATGCATTTCGTCGCCGGACAGCCGTGGCTCGGCGTCGAGGCTCCAGCACCAGCGTTGTTGCGCCACCTCGGCCAGAGCGTGGCCGCTCTCGGCCGCGCGCTGGCCGACTTCGATCCGCCAGTGGCACCGCGGTCCCATCCCTGGGCGCTGACGCGGGTGGCCGAGCATCAGGACGGGCTCGCCGCGGTCGTCGATCCTCACCGCCGCCAGCTTCTCGACGCCGCCCTCCATCTCTACCTGGCTCTAGCGCAGCCCCGGCTCGCCGAGCTGCCGACCTCGTGGATTCACGGCGACGTCAACGACGAGAACCTGCTGGTCGACGGCGAGCGCATCGTCGGTCTGGTCGACTTCGGCGACGTCATGGTCGATCCGACGGTAGGTGAGATCGCCATCGCCTTGACCTACGGCATGTTGCGCCGCCAGCGGCCCTTCGCCGCCGGGGCCGAGATCGTCGCCGGCTACGAGGCGACGCAACCGCTGTCGCCGGATGAACGCGAAGTCCTCTTTCCCCTCGTCTGCGGCCGCCTGGTCACCAGCCTCGCCCACGCCGCCCGACGGCGCCACCAGGGGTACGAGCGGACCAACTATTTCTCGACCGAGGAGCCCGCCTGGGAACTGTTGGAACGGCTGCTGGCGGTCGATCCGCTGACCGCTTGCCACGCCCTGCTCGGCGGCGACGACGGGGCCGCTCCGGCGGCGGCCGGCATCGACTCGCTCGAGCTCCGGCGCGAGCGCGAGCAACGTATCGGCCCCTCGCTCAGCCTCGCCTACGACGAGCCGCTACAGATCGTGCGCGGCTCCGGCCAGTACCTCTACGATCATCGCGGGCGGCCCTACCTCGATCTCGTCAACAACGTCTGCCACGTCGGCCACTGCCACCCGCACGTGGTCGCCGCTGCCCAGCGCCAGATGGCCCTGCTCAACACCAATACGCGCTACCTCCACCGCGGCTTGACCGACTATGCCGAGCGCTTGACCGCGACTCTGCCGCCGCCGCTGTCCGTGTGCTTCATGGTCAACTCCGGAAGCGAAGCCAACGAGCTGGCGCTGCGGCTGGCGCGGGCCCACACAGGTCAGCGGGCATTGCTGGTGGTCGAAGGGGCCTACCACGGTCACACCAGCACCCTCACCGACATCAGCCCTTACAAGTTCCTCGGCCCCGGCGGCCGTGGTGCGGCCGAGGCCTGGGTTCACATGGTCCCGATGCCGGACGGCTACCGTGGAGTGCACAAGGGGCACGACCGGGCCACCGGGATCGCTTACGGCGATGACGTGGCCAGCGTGCTCGCCGCGGTCGGCGGACCGATCGGCGGTCTCATCCTCGAATCGCTTCTGGGCTGCGGCGGCCAGATCATCCCGCCGCCGGGCTACCTGGAGACGGCCTACGGTCACGTGCGCGCGGCCGGCGGCCTGTGCATCGCCGACGAGGTCCAGGTGGGCTTCGGTCGCGTCGGCAGCCACTTCTGGGCCTTCGAGTGCCAGGCGGTAGTGCCGGACATTGTCGTCATGGGCAAGCCGATCGGCAACGGCCATCCGATGGCCGCGGTCGTCACCAGGCCCGAGATCGCGGCTTCGTTCGCCAATGGCATGGAGTTTTTCTGCACCTTCGGCGGTAATCCGGTCTCGTGTGCAGTCGGGCTGGCGGTCCTCGAAGTGATCGAAAAAGAGAGGCTGCAGCACCACGCGCTAGAGCTCGGCGCTCACTTCCTCGCCGGCCTACGCGCGCTCGGGGCGCGCCATTCAGCGGTCGGCGACGTGCGCGGGGTCGGCCTCTTTCTCGGCCTCGAGCTGATCCGCGATCCCGCCACCCTCGAACCTGCGGCCGACCTCGCCCAGACGCTGGTCGAGCGGATGAAGAGCCAGGGTATTCTGCTATCGACCGACGGACCGCTCCACAACGTGCTGAAGATCAAACCACCCATGGTGCTGACTCGCAATGACGTCGACCGGGTGCTGCGCACGTTCGACGCCGAGCTCGAAGACCTGGACGCGGGATGAGCGGTTCTCCTCGCAAGACCGCACAGACAGACTACGGCGAGTTGCGCCGCTTGGCGATCAAACACGTGCGCGACGCCTTCGGCAGCCAAACGGCGATCGACGGCCAATGGCAGGATCTCGGGTATACCGCGCGCCCCGACCTCGCCGCCGCCATCGCCGAGTACGACCAGTTCACCGAGCTCCTCGTGGCTCGCGGCGTGACGCTCGAGCTCCTGCCCGCCGAGGACGGCCTCGGCCTTGACTCGCTCTATGTCCGCGACGCCGCTGTGCTCTGTGACCGTGGCGTCGTCCTCTGTCGCATGGGCAAGATCGCCCGCCGCGGCGAGCCCCGGGCACTCGGCACTTTCTGTGAACATCTCGGTCTCCCCGTGCTGGGCGCGATCGAGACGCCCGGCATGCTCGAGGGCGGCGACGTGGCGTGGCTCGACCCACGCACGATCGCCGTCGGCCAGGGCTACCGCACCAATGGGGCGGGAATCGAGCAGCTGCGCGTGCTGCTCGCTGACTCCGTCGACGAGCTCATCGTCGTCCCGCTACCGCACCATCGCGGGCCGAGCGATGTCTTTCACCTCATGTCGATCATGAGCCCGCTGGCCCCCGATCTGGCCCTGGTTTACTCACCGTTGATGCCGGTGCCTTTCCGCCAGACGCTGCTCGACCGCGGCATCGGTCTGGTCGAGGTACCGGAAGAGGAGCTCGACAGCCTGGGCTGCAACAGCCTCGTTCTCGGGCCGCGGACCTGCCTGCTGGCTCGCGGCAACCCTCGCACCCGCGGCCGGCTCGAGCGCGCGGGGGTCGAAGTCATCGAGTTTTCGGGGGCTGAGATCGCCCTCAAGGGCGGCGGCGGCCCGACCTGCCTGACCCGACCGCTCGAGTGGCTGCTCTAGACGGCGTTTCTCACCCCGCCACATCCGGGCTCACCAGCCGTCCACGCGCACCGAGACGCACGAGCACGATGCCGACGACCATGCCGACCAGAAAGCCATAGGGGAGTCC
>JAPUJD010000241.1 GCA_027296385.1 Acidobacteriota bacterium
GGTCTCGCGAAAGGCAGTACAGGCTCCCTCACATCGGCCTAGTCGGGCAGCTTCATGCCCATGACGTTGAAACCGGCGTCGACGTAGACGACCTCACCGGTAATCGACGCCGCCAGCGGTGAGAGCAGAAACAGGGCGAGGTTGCCCACGTCCTCTTGGCTGATGTTGCGGCCCAGGGGCGCGGTCTCTCTGAACTCTTTGTACATGCTCATGAAGCCGGGGATCGAGCGCGCTGCCACGGTCTTGACCGGCCCCGCCGACACCGCATTGACGCGCACGCCCTTCTTGCCGAGGTCGTAGGCCAGATACCGCACACTCGCCTCGAGAGCGCTCTTGGCGATGCCCATCACGTTGTACTTGGGAACGACCTTCTCCGCCGCGTAGTAGGAGAGGGTCACCATGCCCGCCCCTTGGCTAAAGAGGGGCTCCGCGTGGCGCGCGACGCTGACCAGTGAGTAGGCGGAGACATCGAGCGCCGTCGCCCAATCGTCGCGCGAGGTATCGATGTAGCGCCCCATCATGGCGTCGCGCGGTGCGAAGGCGATGGAGTGCACGACGCCGTCGAGGCTGCCCCACTTCTCCTTCAAGCCGCCGAAAACCGCCTGCAAGTCTTCCTCCATGGTCACGTCGCACTCGAAGAGCGGACACGCGGGCATGTCGGCCGTCAACTTCTCGATCGTCTCGCGCAACCTCTCACCCTGGTAGCTGAAGGCGAGGTCGGCTCCGGACTCCCGCAGCCGATCCGCGATAGCCCAGCCGAGACTGAACCTGTTGGTCACACCCATGACCAGGACGCGCTTGCCGCTCATGTCGATCTGTGCCATGACAGGCATCCTACTGTGCGCTCCGGCACCACACCACCCGCCGACGCAGGCACCGCTATGGCATCATCGAGCTCCGATTTAGAGCATTCTTCCGAGGGACTGTGAGCAAGTACGTCAGCTTTGCGATCCTGTTGTTGATCAAGGGGTTCTCCCTGGTCTTCTATCGTCCCAAGGGCCGCAGCATCGACGGCGGCCCGATTCCTGGACGCCCATGGGACAAGCTGCGCCTGATCGTCTTCCTCAATCACACCAGTCTCTACGAGCCCCTCTTCGCCGCGTTGCTGCCCAACCGCTTCCTCTGGGAGATCGCCAATCGAGCCGTCGTTCCGGTGGCCGAGAAAACCCTCCAGCGACCGGTCGTCGGGCGCTTCTTCAAGCTCCTGATCCCTCACCCGGTGTCGATCACGCGCGAGCCGGACCATACCTGGGACGCTGTCCTGGAACGCATCGATGCCAACTCTCTGGTGATCATCCTGCCCGAAGGCCGCATGCGGCGCCGCGACGGACTCGACTCCAGCGGCCACCCGATGACCTCGCGCGGAGGCCTCGCCGACATCCTGCGCCATATGGACGACGGCGAACTGCTGATGGCCTACAGCGGCGGGCTGCACCACATCCAGATCCCCGGCCAGGTTCTGCCCAGGCTCTTCCGCAGCATCCGGATGCACTTCGAGCTGCTCGACATCGCCGACTACCGCAAGGCAATGAAGGAGCTTGCCGCCGCCTCGGGCGGCCGCTTCAAGGGCGTGATGAAGAGGGACCTCGATCGGCGCCGCGACCTGCACTCGCCGATGACACCGGAGACCACGCGTCAGCCCGACCTGGAGGCGTAACGATCGACCCACCAGAGCTTGGCCGCCAGCGCCCCGAGGATGACAGCGCCGCCGACCCCGGCCCAACGCGTCGGCAGCTCACCATGTGCCGCCCAGGCCCACAATGGGTTGGCAACGGGCTCGACGAGAAGCAGCAATGAGCTTTCGAAGGCAGCGACGCGGCGTATGCCGGCGGTCAGCCAGACGTAGGCCAGCCCGATCTGCACAATTCCCAGATAGGCAACGAGCAACCAGTCGACGGGGCTGATGTCGGTCGGCGAGCCGGCCAGTGGCAGGCAGACGGCGGCGGCCATCAGGTTGCCCACCGCGATCGCCGCTGGCGCCAGGTCATCAACACTCTCCCGCCCCCGTCCGAGCGCTCGCATCGTCACCAGCAGAGCAGCCCAGATCACGAGATTGACGACAGCGAACAAGTTGCCCAGCGCCGGATTGGGCGCCGTTGCAAGGGCAGGCTGAGCCGAGCCGAGGCACAACACCAGCCCGAGGGCCATGGGCAGCATGAAGAGCACCTCGCGGCGCGAGGCCCTTTCGCCCAGCCACCACCAGCTCAGCAGCAGGACGGCCAACGGTGAAGCCGCGACCAGGAACATGACGTTGCCGGCCGTGGTCAGCCTGGTGGCGGCGACGTAGGAGACCGTCATCACGGCGTAGAGTGCACCCACGGCCAAGACCCGGGGCTCGAGCAGGCGCCGGGCGACCGGCAGTACCAGCACCAGAAAAATGCCGCCGATCGCCGCGCGCAGGCCGGCGAGCTGCCAGACCGTCAGCGACGCGGCCTTGATCGCCGCCCCGCCGGTCGAGAAAAGGAGGGCGGCGCCGAGGATCTGCAGGCGGGCGCTTGTAGCTGTCGAAGCCATGAGTCGGGAGCGACCATGAGATTGTGTCCCACCGCCGGGCTTCGAGCCAGCCCTGTCGCCGACCCGCGGCCTGTGGTAGAACCCGGCGCATGACGGAGACCACCGATCTCTCCAAGACTGCCGCGTTCATCGCTCTCGAAGACGAGGCCGGAGCGCACAACTATCAGCCGCTCGATGTCGTCATCGAACGCGCCGAGGGCGTCTGGGTGTGGGACGTCGATGGCAACAAATACCTGGACTGCCTGGCGGCGTACTCGGCGGTGAACCAGGGCCATTGCCACCCGCGCATCGTCGAAGCACTGGTAGCGCAGAGCCGGCGGGTAGCGCTCGTCTCGAGGGCCTTCCGCAACGATCAACTCGGCCCCTTCTATCAGGAGCTGAAACGCCTCACCGGGTTCGATCGGGTCCTGCCGATGAATACCGGCGCCGAGGCTGTCGAGACGGCGATCAAGGTCGCACGCAAGTGGGCCTACAAGGTCAAGGGCGTGGCCGAAGACGAGGCGGAGATTCTCGTCTTCTCCGACAACTTCCACGGCCGCACGACGACGATCGTCGGCTTCTCGACCGAAGAGCAGTACAGGGACGGGTTCGGACCGTTCACGCCCGGCTTCACGGTGCTGCCCTACGGCGACGCCAACACCGTCGCCCGGGCGATGCATGCGAACGTCGCCGCTATCCTGGTCAAACCGATCCAGGGGGAGGCGGGCATCATCGTTCCGCCGGAGGGTTTCCTGCGCCGTCTACGGCAGATCGCCACCGAGCACAACGCCCTGCTGCTGCTCGACGAGATCCAATCCGGGCTCGGCCGCACCGGCAAGATGTGGGCCTACGAGCACGAGGGGATCCGGCCCGACGTGTTGATCATGGGCAAGGCGCTCTCGGGCGGCCTCTACCCGGTCTCCGCTATCGTCGCCGACGAGGAGGTCATGAGCGTCTTCCACCCCGGCGATCACGGTTCGACCTACGGCGGCAACCCGGTCGCCGCGGCTGTCGGGCGTGCCGCGCTCAAGGCCCTGGTCGAAGAGGGCATGGTCGAGAACTCGGCTCGGCTCGGCGCCTACCTGCTGGAGCGTCTGCGCGCCATCGACTCACCGCACGTGGCCGAGGTACGGGGCCGCGGTCTGTGGATCGGCATCGAGCTCGTGCCGGCGGCCGGCGGCGCCCGCCGATTCTGCGAAGCGCTGCAGGACTTGGGCGTGCTGTGCAAGGAGACTCACGACCACGTGATCCGCGTCGCTCCGCCGCTGACCATCACGCGCGACGAGGTCGACTGGGCGGTCGAGCGCATCGAGCGTGTGCTGACGAGCTAGCGAGACGACGCCTACCAGCCGACCTTCAGCTTCAGGTTCCGCCCCTCGTCGTCGCGGTAGATCACGTGTCCGTGGACCCGGCCGTAGAGGTAGAGCGCGCGCAGCGTGTCGAGGTCTTCAAGGCACGCCTGATCGACCCGATCGTGCTCGCCGGCTGCCAACCATTGGCGCACCTCGAAGGCACGGGCCGAGAGGCGGCGCCCCACCGTGTGCTGCGCCAGATGACTGAAGCTCAAGCGCTGGCCGAGAGCCGACTCGACCTCGGCCAAGAGGTCGACAAAGGCACCCGGCGAGGCGTCACCGACGCCCGCCGCTTCGAGCTCGAGCCCGACGACTCGATCAGCCCCCGCGACCAGCTCCGACAGCGCGTGCTCGTCTTGCGGATCGAGCACCTGACTGACCCCGGTCTCGAGATGGTGAACTGCGAGGGCAGCGATCTGGCCAGGCTCGGCTCCCGGCTGGACGCGCACGAGCAGCGTGCTCGCCGACGCGGCGACATCGGCACCTCCTGCCTCGTGCGCGGAGTCTCCCGGCGTGATCTCGATCCCGGGAGCCTCGATCCACGGGCCGAAGGGCTCATCGAGCCCGCGTAGCAGCCTGAGGGCTCGCGCGGCGCCGCTCTTGCTCAGCGGACGATTGCCGTTGCCGCATTTTGGCGACTGGATACAGGCCGGACACCCCTCGGCGCAATCACAACCCGCGATGAGGTCGAGCACTCGATCGAGCAGCTCGGGCAACTCGCGAAATGCGCGGGCGGCGATTCCGACCCCACCGGCATGGCCATCATAGATGAAGACGCCACCCGTTCCGAGCTGGGGATGCATCGGCAGCGAGATACCGCCGATGTCTCCGCGATCGCAGACCGCGAGCACCGGCATGAGCGAGATCGCCGCGTGTTCGGAGGCATGCAGGGCGCCCATGAAGTCCTCTTCGAGCTCCTCCAGGCTGCGCTGAATCGCCGCCGGTGCCCACCACCACAGGCCTACAGTCTCCATTCGTATCGGTGGTAGGTCGAGCTCGTGCGCATCGATGGTCTCGCGACCGGTAATCCTCCGGCGCTCGTATCCGACGACCCATTCGGTGACCCGTAAGCGGCCCAGGCCGCTGCTCAGCCTGCCATCCCGCCGCGTCTCGAGAACCTCCAGGATCTCGGTCTCCTTGCGCGACCGCGGAGTGGTGAAGTACTCGACCGTGACCGGCTCGACGAAGACCTGATGGTGATCGAGATCGAGCTGGCGGACCAGATACTGTTCCCCCGCGTGCAGATAGATAGCGCCCGGATGGCATTCATGCAGAACCCTGATGCCGTCGACCGTGCCAACGAGCCGGCCCGTCCCGAGTTCGAGGATCGTGGTGCTGCCACCGCCGCCCCGCAGACTCACCGCCCCGTGCGGACGGGCCCGCCGCGCGTGCAGCTCGGAGCCCTCGGCGGATTCGGCCAACTCGCCGGCGGCCACGAGTTGCTCGACGGCCCCGCGGTGGCGCTCGAGGTACCGCGCGTCGGAGCTCTTCGACAACGGCTGCTCAGCCGCAGCGCAGACCAGGTGTGAGCGCGCCACGGGCTCGTTGTAGGGGTCGAGCAGCAGCTCTTCGCACGAGCGCCCGACAAACTGCTGGGGGTGCTCCAGCAGATACTGGTCGAGGGCATCGGGCAGCGCCACGAGGGCGGTGATCGACTCGCGATCCTCGCGCCCGGCACGGCCTGAGCGCTGCCAGGTCGCCATGACGCTGCCGGGAAATCCAACCAGGATGCAGGCGTCGAGGCCGCCGACGTCGATGCCCATCTCGAGCGCCGAGGTCGAGATCACGGCGTCGAGCTCACCCTCGAACAGACGGCGCTCGATCCGTCGCCGCTCCTCGGGCAGGAAGCCCGAACGGTAACTCGCGACCCTCTTGGCGAGCGCCGGATCCTGTTGCCGCAGCCAGGTGAAGAGCAGTTCCGTGATCCGCCGTGCCTTGGTGAAGACGATGGTCTTGAGCCCGGCTTCGAGCAAGGTTACGAGGAGATCCAGCGTCGTCGAGTAGGGACTGGAGGCCGGCTGGAAGAGCAGGAGATGACGACGGCGGCGCGGCGCCCCGGACTCGGTGATCCATTCGAACTCGCGCCCACTGAGCAGGCGCGCGAACTCACCGGCGTTCGAGGCCGTGGCCGAGGAGGCCACGACCGCGGGGCGGGCGCCGAGGCGAGAGCAGAGGCGCTCCAGCCGGTGCAGCACATGATGAAAATGGCTACCGAAGATGCCGCGGTAGACATGCAGCTCGTCCAGGACCAACCATCGCAGGTCGCGTAGAAACGGCTCCCACTCCTGCCAGCGACTGAGGATGCCGACATGTAGCATGTCCGGATTCGAGATCAGAACTCGCGGCGGCACGCTCTTGATCCGGCGGCGGGCCTCGCGCGGCGTGTCGCCGTCGAAGATCGCCGTCGAAGCATCGATGCCGGACGCTCTCGCCAGCAGATCGAACTTCTTGCGCTGATCGTGGCCCAGAGCCTTCAAGGGGTAGAGGAACAGGGCTCGCCCCGGGCCTCCTCGCGCTGCTTCTTCCAGCACGGGGATCTGGAAGACCAGCGATTTGCCGGATGCCGTCGGGGTCGTCACGAGAACATCGCGGCCGGCCCGGGCGGCGGTCAGAGCCCTGGCCTGGTGGGACCATAGCGAGCGCACGCCGCCGGCCGCGAGAGCCGCGACCACCGCAGGGTCGAGATCCGGCTCCGGCACGCCGAGGCGCTCACCCTGCCCCGGCAAGACCAGACTGGCAACCAGCTGCCCGCCAAGGCTCTTGTCGCGGCCCAGCCTATCGACCACTTCGGCAACTGAGTGGGCCATCGGCCGATGGTATCCGCTGTTGCCGAATCGCCACTGGCCGCGAACGGGCGCCTGGGACAGAATCGACCGATGCTCAAAGCTTCCGGCATCGTGCGGCGAGCAACCGACGGCCAGCTTCTGCTCGACGAGGTGTCGCTGGAGCTCGCCCCCGGCGATCGGCTCGCCCTGACCGGTCCTTCCGGTTCAGGCAAGAGCCTGCTGCTCAGGGCATTGGTAGTGCTCGATCCTCTCGACGCCGGGCGAATCGAGTGGCGGGGCGAGATCCCGGCCGGCATTCAAGCGCGGACCCGACGGCCCCCAATCCCGGGTCCAGGCTGACCGCTCTGGAACTGGCCCTCGAGCGCGGTCACCAGGAAGTGGTCGAGATTCTCGAGGCCAGGCCCAGACCGTACAGCCGCCGCGCGAAGGCTGCACCAGCGCGCAGGGCGCAGGAGCCCATCAAATTTCGAGACTCTCTCCGGGCGTCAGCACCGAGCACTCGACTCCCTTGGCTTGCGCCTTCGCCGAGAAGACTGCGGGATCGGCGGCGATGAGATCGAAGGTGTTGTAGTGCATGGGGATGACCTGGCTGGGCCTGATCAGATCGAGCGCTCTTACAGCGTCGTCGATGCCCATCGTGAAGTTGTCACCGATCGGTAGCATCGCCAGGTCGATCCCCTCGTCGCCGACGAGTTCCATGTCTTTCGTCAACGCGGTGTCTCCGGCATGGTGGATCTTCCGGTCGCCGAGGGTTAGCGTCACGCCTGCCGGGCTCCCACCGTAGGTGCCGTCCGGGAACGAGGACCCGTGGTGGGCGATGGTGAGCTTGGCACGGCCGAAAGGGAAACTGGCGCCGCCCCCGATGTGAAGCGGGTGGATCTCGAGCCCCTGGGCGGCACAGTAGGTGGCAATCTCGAAGTTCGCGATCACGATGGCACCATTCCGTTTGGCGATATCGAGGGTATCCCCGAAGTGGTCACGGTGGGCGTGGGTGACGATGATGTAGTCGCACGACACCTCTGCGGCGGAAATCGAGGCGGTCGGGTTGTCGGTCAGAAAAGGATCGATGAGCAGGGACTTGCCGCCGCCCTCGAGCAGGAAACAGGAGTGGCCGAGAAAGGTTACTTTCGCCATTGGATAAGCCTCCGTCGGACGTGATCGACAGTAGATGGGTCCGGTAGCGAAGGATAACGCCGTTCTTCAGCAAGCTCCTAGTCGTCTGGGTTCCAAAGCCCTTGGGAGCTGGGACCACATCGCTTGATCTTCGTCCTTAGGGTGTCAGCCGGCGAAGCCTCCAGAAGAGCCGAGGCCGGCGGATCACCGATCTCAGGCGTCTTCCCGTGATTCGAGCTCGTGAGTCAGCGGTGTTCAGGCTCCACCGGGTCTCGGCTAGGATGCACCGACATACTCTGACCGACGCACTCGCACCGAGGGGGATACCGCATGGAAGGGAAGAACTTCTATGACCGTGAGACCTACGACGCTCTGCTCGGGCGTGTCGAGCGCCTGACCCGGGATGCCGAGCCCGGCTGGGGCAGGATGAACTCGTCCCAGATGCTGGCGCACTGCGCCGAGGTTGCCGAAGTGGCAGCCGGCAAGCCTCTCGTCGGGACTCCCTGGTTCGTACGGTTGATGGGAGGCCTCATCAAGCGGATGGTGGTCAGCGACAAGCCCTATCCTCGCGACTCCAGGACGCACCCTCAGTATGTGATGACCGAATCAGTCGACTTCGAGCAGCAGAAGGAGCGACTGCTGGCTGTCCTGGGGAAGCTGAAAGAGAACGGGCCCGAGGGCGCTGAACAGATGCGACACGAGCTCTTCGGCAAGCTGAAGGCGGAAGAGGCAGGCTGGGTGGCCTACAAGCACCTCGACCATCACCTGGCGCAGTTCGGGGTGTAGCCGGGGCGGGCTCGATCTATGTGTTCCGCCGGGCCGACCGCCCTCCCGGTGACCGGCGGCCCGCCGGCCGACGACGCCTCCACCCGCGGCACCGCCACCTTC
>JAPUJD010000242.1 GCA_027296385.1 Acidobacteriota bacterium
AGCATTGTTCAAGGTGGCTTCCCGGCCAACGCGCTCGACGCGCTGGCGGAGCTTCTCGCCGTCGGCGGCGACCTGGAAGCAGCGAGGATCGAGGCCGAGCGCGCTCTTTCGATCCAGCCCACCGGCTTCCGGCGCCGCTACTACGCCGGCCTCTTTGCCCTCCGCACGGGCGACGAGGACGCGGCGGCCGAACACCTTCAGACGATCGTCGAGTTGTTAATCGAATCGCAAAACGAATCAGCTTGGATCTACCGCGATGCCCTCCAGGCGGAGATCCTGCTGGCACGCGGGGACCCGGAGGAGGCGTTGCCCCTGCTTCAGGGTGTCGTCGCCTCGGGCGAGCTGATCCGCGACCTCTTCGTCGACTGGTCAACGGGCGGGCCCGCGATCCGCGACGCGCTGGCCCGGGCTCACGAAGCATTGGGGCAGAAGGAAGAGGCCGTAGCTGCACTCAGGGCGCTGCTGTCCAGCGGCTTCGAGCGACTCGGCCACCCCGTTCCCTACGTGCTAGCCATGTACAAGCTCGGTGCACTCGAGGCCGAGCTCGGCGACAAGGCCGAGAGCCGGCGCTACCTGGAGATGTTCCTCGACCACTGGGGCGATGCCGACTGGCCGCTCGCCGAGGTGGATGACGCGCGGCGCTTGCTCGCGACTCTCCAGGATCGTTGACATGATCGGTACCTCCCTCGGCCCCTACAAGATCATCGAGCAGCTAGGCGCTGGCGGCATGGGCGAGGTGTACCTCGGTGAGGACACCCGTCTGGGCCGCACGGTGGCGATCAAGGTGCTGCCGGCCGAGTTCGCCGCCGACGCCGAGCGACTGGCGCGTTTCGAGCAGGAGGCGCGCGCCGCGGCTTTGAACCATCCGCATATAGCAATGGTTCATGACGTCGGCGCCGAGGCCGGCGACGACGGTGCCCTCATCCACTTCATCGTGCAGGAGTACCTCGAGGGGCAAACTCTCGGCGACGCCTTGTTGAAAGGGCCATTGTCGCTGAACAAAGCCCTGGCGCTGGCCGCTGAAATCGGTGAGGCGCTCGAAGCACCCCGATGGCGGGCGAGGCAAAACCGGCAACGCAGCCCGATCCGAATACCGCATGCGCGTCCTCCTCAACTGGTTCGAGGAGTTGAAGGAGCGGGTGCCCACAGGGCGGTGACAAGGCAGGCCTAGACGAATGGCCCAACGGTTTCAGTTTGGCGAGTTTGTGTTCGACCCGGACACCGGTGAACTCCGATCGAACGGCGACAGCCGTTTCCTGCAACCGCAGCTGGCGCAGCTCCTAGGGCTACTGCTTGAGAGCGGCGGTGCCCTCGTTGACCGCGAGCGCATCGAGGCTGTGTTGTGGCCGGCCGGCAATATAGCGGCTGAACAGGGAATCAACGCCTGCATCAGGGAGGTCCGGCGGGCGATCGGCGACGACGCTCGCCGGCCCACCTACATCGAGACGGTGCCGAGGCGCGGCTACCGTTTCGTGGGCCAGGTTGTGGGGCTCGACAGTGAAGATCGAGATGCCGCCGCCACGACGGAAAAAGCAACCACGCCCCCTGGACGGCGACGTTGGCAGGCCGTCGCGGCCTTGCTCGCGCCGGTTGTCGCTCTTGTCGTGTGGGCTGTCGTGGTCGCATCGCCGGATGCCGGCAGCTCGATGGGGCCGGTGGTTCGACTCGCGGTTCTGGCTCTTGAGGATCTCGACGACGACCCCTGGAACGAGCGCTTTGCCGCCGGTCTGGGCGAGGCGTTGGCAGCGGAGCTCGGCCGGGTGGACCCGGAGCGTCTCCGCATCGTCAGCGCGACAGAGTCGATGCGGGTGCACGATGCCGACAAACCCCTGTACGTCATCGGCGAGGAGCTCCGAGCCGATTATCTGGTGGAAGGCAGCGTGCGGCGGTCGGGCGACGAGGTCCAGGTCGCGGTTCGGCTGGTCGCCGTCGGCGACCAGGCACAAAGGTGGTCGCAGCAGTTCCGCGGCACGATCGACAAGCCGCTCGAGTTGCAAGCTGAAGTAGCTCGTAGTCTTGCTGCCCATCTCGCAGAGCGCTTTCGCCCGGCCCACTAGGTTCTCTTTACAACTTCTTCAGATTTTTCCTATACCGGTTCCTCACGCTCCGGCCTAGCTTTGCCCCACGTTGGTCGACCGAGCCCACTGCCGGGCTTCGCACATTCCCCGCCGTGAGGCATTGATGAATAGGTTGAGCCGTGTGGTCCTCGGTGCTGTCGTAGTTTCGTGCCCGGTGCTGGCGCTGGGCGTCGGCGCATCCTCCACAGCCGAGGCACAGATCCCGGAGAGTTTCTCCAACCTGCAGGTGTTGCCCGCCGACACCAGCCGGGCGGTGCTTGTCGGCGTCATGCGCAACTACGCCAGCAGTCTCGGAGTAGGGTGCGACCATTGCCACGTCGGCGACGACGTCGCCACGTTCGAGGATTTCGACTTCGCCTCTGACGACAAAGAGGCCAAGCGAGTGGCGCGCTCCATGATGCGGATGGTGGAGGTAATCAACGGCGACCTTCTGCCCGCCAGCGGCCGAGACGCGGCGACTCTCCTCGAGGTCGGCTGCGCCACGTGCCACCACGGCGTCAGTCGGCCCGAGCCCCTGCGGGCGATCCTCATGACAGCCTTTGAAGAAGGTGGAGTCGACGCAGTGATCGTACGTTACCAGGAGCTGCGCGAGCAGTATTACGGGAGGGCTTCCTACGATTTCGGCCGCGCCACGCTCAGCAGCGTGGCCGAGCTCGTCGCTCGAGCTCACCGCGACTTCGAAGCGACCGAGAGGTTGCTGGTCTACAACATCGGGCTCTATCCGGATTGGGATTATCACTACTTCTTGGTCGGCGTATTGCGCAGCCAGCTGGGCAACATGGAGGGTGCCCGCGAGGCGCTCGAAAAGGCGGTAGAGCTCGATCCTGACAGCTCCCGCAATCGAGACGCGCTGGCGCGAATTCGCCGCCAATGAACCCCGGCCCCCCGGCAGACCCACCCCTCGCCACGGCCAGCAGGACTACTCGGCCGGGAAGTACCAGACTCTCTTGATCAGGCCGTCACGGACCTCGTAGACAGCCAACGAGGATTGCCCACCGACGATCTGCTCGCGAAACGACACGTACACAGGACCGTCGATGGCGGCGGCAATCGTCGAGCGCACAGAGGGACGACTGGCGAAGTAGGGCGTCATCTCTGCCACCAGTTGCTCGGGGCCTCGAACGGACAAAACGGCGACCCCTTCGTCGTCGACGTAATAGAGCTCGAAGTCCGCTGTGACGAGCTTCGCCATCGCCTCGGGGTCGTGGCCGTTGAAGGCGTCGACGAGTGCTTCGGCAACGGACAAGGCGCTCGGCACGTTCGATTGTCGAGCTGCGGCATCGGCTGGCGACGGCGAGCCGAGGAGCAGCACAACCAACCCGGCCGCGGCCCTGGCGACCCGGCGCGTGTTGGGTCTACGCAAGCGGACGGGATCAACGGGGACCAGGAGCCTCCCCGCAGGCTTTTGCGCCATCGACCCGGACGCCACCGATACCGCCTCCGGCTG
>JAPUJD010000243.1 GCA_027296385.1 Acidobacteriota bacterium
CATCCGGCTCGATCAAGAGGGACCCGACCGGGTGCGGGTGTCGGGCATCAAGGGCAAGCCGCGAACGCCGTTTCTCAAGGTCTCGGCCTCCTATCTCGAGGGCTTCAAGGCCAGCGGACAGCTCACGGTGTCCGGACCGCGGGCGGTGGAGAAGGCCGAGCTCACGGCGGCGATGATCTGGCAGCGGCTGGAACGAGCTGGCGTGGCCTTCGAACCGGACCAGAAGACCGTCGAGCTCCTCGGTGTCAACGCTTGTCTGCCGGGCATCACCGCAGCCCCGGACGAGCCGCCGGAGCTCGTCCTGCGACTCGGAGTTCGCGATCACGATCGCGACAAGGTCGCTCGCTTCGGCAAGGAAATCGCCCCGGTGATCACCAGCGGCCCGCCGGGAGTGACCGGCTTCGCCGGTGGTCGACCCAAGCCACAGGAGGTCGTGGCCTATTGGCCGGCGCTGTTGGCGCGTGCAGAGGTCGAGGACCGGGTTCGGGTCTCGGTGGAGGAGGCGTGATGCTCGTGCCGCTCTATCGCGTCGCTCACGCCCGCTCCGGCGACAAGGGCGACGGCTCTAACGTTGGCCTGATCGCCGATACGCCCGAGATCTACGCGTTGATTCTCGAGCAGGTCACGGCGGAGCGGGTCAAGGAGCATTTCCGTGAGATCTGCAAGGGCGACGTCGAGCGTTTCGAGGTGCCCAACCTCAACGCGCTGAACTTCATACTCCACGACTCGCTCGGCGGCGGCGGCACCGAGAGCCTGAAGACCGACGCTCAGGGCAAGACTCACGGCCAGGGCCTGCTGACCCTCGAGATCGAAGTTCCCGCCAACCTACTGAAGCCCGCCAACTGAGGGAGGAGTGATGCGCTCCGCGACCGGTTCCAGGGTCCTGATCGAGCGGCGGGACGGTGACCTGCTGTGGCTGATGTTGAACGATCCCAAACGCGCCAATGCGCTCTCCCCGGCCTTGGTCGCGGCCCTGACCGAGACGTATTCTCGCGACCTGCGCTCGGAGGGGGTGCGCGCGGTCCTGCTCTCGGGTGCGGGCAAGCACTTCTCGGCCGGCGCCGATCTCGAGAACCTGCGCCGGGTCGCCGAAACCAGCCTGGAGGAGAACCGTGAAGACTCCGACAAGCTGCGCCGCCTGTTCGAGTCGATCGTGCGCCAGGAGGCGCTGACCATTGCCCTGGTCCACGGTGCCTGTGTCGCGGGAGGATGCGGCCTCGCCACCGCCTGTGACTTCGTGATCGCGGCCGACGAGGCTCGGTTCATGTACAGCGAGGTGCGGATCGGTTTCGTCGCCGCGCTCGTCGCGACCTACCTGACTCTTCGGCTGCGCGGCTCGGATATTCGTGAGCTGCTGCTCAATCCCGACTTTCTCACCGCTGGGCCGGCGCTCGAGATGGGATTGGTCAACCGGCTGGTGCCGGAGAGCGAGCTGCGCGGCGCCGGCGAAGAGCTGGCCGGCGAGATCCTGTCCAAAGCGAGCTCGGAGTCCATCGCGCGGACCAAGCGAATGCTCCTCGACGTCCTCGGGCGCACGCTCGACGAGCGTTTCGACCACGCGGCCGAGGCTAACGCTCAGTCACGGTTGACCGAAGATTGCAGGGTGGGCGTCGCAGCGTTCCTGGAGACCAAGCGAACGCCCAATTGGCGTCGCTGAGGGGACGCTAGGAGGCCAGGTGCTGGCGTAACCAGCGCTGAGTGCGGTTCATCACCTCGATCAGCTGAGGCGTTGGGCCGACGAACGGATGCTGAGCGCCGAACGTATGGTTGCCGCCCGCGATGATGTGCTGCTCGAAGGTGCTGCCGGCAGCGGCGGCCAGAGAGTGGGCCTCGGCGACCGGCACCGTCTCGTCGTCCGCGCCGTGGAGCAGGAGCCAGGGCGCCGTGAGGCGCGCCGCCGCCGCTGTCAGGTCGTACTCCTGCCGGCGGGCTACGACGTCCTCGAGGACGCTGAGTGCGAGCTCGAGGCGCTGGCCGGTGCGGGCGTTGATCACGGGCAAGGCGCCGAGCCGCCGCCACTGCTCCTTCTCCTTCTCGCCGATGCGATCGAAAGTGCCGACGGCGGCCCAGGTGACCAGGGCCTTGAGCCGCCCACGCCAGGGCTGGATGGCCGCGGTGAGAATTGAGATGCCGCCGCCGCGACTGTGACCCAGCAAGCCCAGTCGATCCGGGTCGATCCTTCCGGCGCCGAGCTCGCCGGAGACGAGGGCTCCGAGGATCGCCTGGATCTCCCCGACGTCGTCGTGGAAAGTGCCGTTGGCGAAGGCCTCCTCGTCGGTGACCAGTTCGTCCCCCGGCCGCATGCCGGAGCTGGTGAAATTGAAGCGCACGACGGTGAAACCGCGGGCGGCCAGCAGCTGCGCCAGATAGGGATGGAAGCCCCACTCCATGAAGCCCTTGAAGCCGTGGCAGTCGACGACAGTGGGCCGGGGTCCAGGCTGCTCGGGCAGGTCGATGAGGCCGTGGAGAGTGCGCCCGGATTTCGTTGGCAGAGTGAAGGAGAGTGTCTCGGGCATCGGAGGATTCTACCTGCGGAGGATGAGCTGAGGGGGGGGCGCCGGCTGTTACACTCGTCTGGTGAAAGCTGAGGGGGAGTCAGCACCCGAGTCGCTCGACGCCTGGCATCAGCACAAGGGGGCTCAGTGGCGCGATCTGGCCGGTTGCCGGGTCGTCGCCAGCTACGGTGATATCGCCTCCGAAGTGCTGACGCTGCGGGAGGGCTGCGGGCTGATCGAGCGCCGCTGGATCGAAGCTATGCTGCTGTCCGGTGAGGACCGGCAGAGGTTCCTCAACGGTTATGTCACCTGTGACGTCGTCTCTCTGGCGGCTGGCGAAGGGGCTTACGGTTTCTTCACCAACGCCCAGGGCCGGATTCTGAGCGACGTCGTGATCTTCGCCTCCCCGGAGACCCTGCGCGTCGAGCTGCCGGCGGCCCGGGTCGAGCCTCTGGTAGAGCATCTGAGCCGTTTCATCATCGTCGACCGGGTCGAGCTCGCGCCGGCGCCACCACAGGCCCGCTGGGTGCTCCTCGGGGTCGGGGCCGGCGAGCTGGTACGGCGCCTGGCACCTTCGATCGCCGAGAGCTTCTGGTCGCCCATCGAAGCCGACCTGGCCGGGCAGCGAATCGAGCTCTGGCGTGATCGGCCGCTCGGCGTCGAGGTGTATGGGATCGCGGCTGCCGTTGACGGCGCGGCGGCGGTCGCGGAGGCCTTGCTCGACCAGGGCGCGGTGCCGGTGGGCTTCGCGGCCGTCGAGACTCTACGCGTCGAAGCGGGCGTGCCGCGCTACGGCGCCGACTTCGACGAGGCCAATTTTCCCCAGGAGACCGGGTTCGAGGAGGCGGTCAGCTATGCCAAGGGCTGCTACCTGGGGCAGGAGGTCGTGGCTCGGATTCACTACCGGGGCGGCGTCAAGCACCATCTGAGGTCGCTTATCGTCGAGGGCAGAGAGGCTCCCGAGACCGGCGGTCCGGTGCTCTACGAAGACCGAAAGGTCGGGCGACTCGGCAGCGCGTCGTTTTCGGCTCCGATGGGGCAAATGGTGGGACTGACGATCATCCACCGCAAGGCTGCCGAGAGCGGCACGATGGTCGTATTGGACGGTGGCGTTGCCGCGCGGGTGGAGGAGCCCGCGTTCGTGGCGGCGGCGATCGCCAGGTCTGTAGCTTGAAAGGAGAGGGAACAATGAACCAGAATCTGACTCCAGCTTTGATCGCGGAACTCGTGGGAACCTTCGCGCTGATCTTCGTCGGTGCCGGCGCCGCGGCGCTGGGAACCGGTGGCCTGGTCGGTGTGGCCTTGGCCCACGGCCTCGTCGTCCTGTCTTTCGTCTACGCTTTCGGTCATATCTCGGGCACGCACATCAACCCAGCGGTGACAGTCGGTGTCTGGCTGGCTGGCAAGATGGATGCGGGGCGCGCCTTCTCCTACATCGTCTTCCAGATCATCGGCGGCATCCTCGGGGCGATGGCGCTGCGCATGGTGCTCGGCGGCACGGCGACCGGCCTCGGCCAGACCCTGCCGGCGAGCTCGCTGGCGGTGGGCAGCACGACAATCTCGGTAAGCGTCGGGATGGCGGTGGTCCTCGAGGCGATCTTGACTTTCTTCTGGGTCAATTGCGTGCTCAACGCGGCGGTCAGCGGCAAGGCGGGCAACCTGGCCGGTCTCGCGATCGGCATGACCCTGACCCTCTGCATCCTCATGGGCGGTCCGCTGACCGGCGCCAGCCTCAACCCGGCTCGCTCCATCGGGCCGGCCGTGGCGCTGGGCGACTTCGGCAGCCTGTGGATCTACATCGCTGGCCCGGTGCTCGGCGCCGTAGTGGCAGCGTTGCTCTACCGCGGCGTGCTCGAGGACGCATGACAGCTTTCGGCCGCCGCTGCAACCTCGGGTCGATTCAGACGGCGAAGGAGGAACCGCAGCCGCAGGTACCCGTGGCCTTGGGGTTGTTGAACTTGAAGCCGGCTCCGGTGGCGCCCAGGATGTAGTCGATCTCGGTTCCATCGAGATAGCGGGCGCTGATCGGGTCGACGAAGACCGAGAGACCGTCGTACTCGAGGACGAAGTCGGTCTCGCGAGCTTCGAGCTCGAAGTCGAGCGCGTACTCGAAACCGCTACAGCCGCCGCCACGCACCGCGACCCGCAGGCCGGAAGCGGGATCCATCTTCTCGTCCTCGCGGGTGAGCTTGATCATCCTGACGGCCTTGTCGGTGAGGGAGAGGGGTGTGGCGGTCTGAGGTGCCGGTGAGATGGCCTCGGCGGGTGTGGGTGCTTCCATAGCCTGCTCCTTGCTTGATTCCGGGTACTGGTCCGGACCGGATCAGCGTAACGAGGTCATGCGGCCAAGTCAATCCGGCGTGGTCGTCACGACGGCTGAAAGCATGTAGCGCCCTGGCTGCTAGCCGTCTTCCCGGGGCGGAGGCGGCGGAGGCGGCTGAGGCGGCGGAGGCGGCGGTGGAAGGTCCCGTGCGCGCGGTCGGTGGTCGGAATCGGGTCTCCGCCGGCCCCGCGGCCCGAAGTTCTGGGGGCGGCGGTGCCAACGCCGGTTACGGGCACGGTACCGCTCGAGCTGCTCAGGAGTCAGGATCTGCTCGATCTCGGCCTGTGTCTCCTCCATCAGGCTGTCGACCCGGGGCCGCAGATCACGGTGCAGTTGCTCGAACTTCTCACGCTGCCGCTCCAAGACCTCCTCCAGGCGCTTCTGCTGCTCGACCTCGAGCTCCAGGTGCCGCTGCATGAAGTAGGCCCGGAACGGCGGTGCGCCGCCGCGTTTGTCGCCTAGGGGCCCACTGTAGTGAAGCAAGCGAGCGCTGAGCACGCCGGCCGCGAGGCCGACGAGGAAGACGACGGCGACTAGGCCGAGGGCGGCGAGGCGCTTCACGATCCACTCTCGAGATCGCCGAGAGGATCGATCACCCAGTTCAGCACCGCGGTGGTGGGATCCTCGACCTCCGCTTCGAAGCTCTCGCCGCCATGGAAGTTCAACCAGGAGAGCAGCAGGACCAGCCCGAGAGTGGCGGGAAGCAACCTCAGGGCGGCCCAGGCGAGGGGGTCGTCATGCGGCCCTAGCCGGGTGCGGATGCGGGCGGCGAAGCCGGTCGGCGGAGCCACCTGCAAGTGATGGTCGCCGAGAGCTCGCTCGATCGCCTCGAGCCGCTGGGCGAATTGTCCGCACTCGTCGCAGTCCGCGACGTGCCGGCGCACCGCGCCGAGATTGGCGTTGGGACCCGTCATCATGATGCGCGCTCGGCGGCAGTTCATGCGCCGGCCTCCGCGAGTCGGCGCAGTTTGCGTCGCGCTCTGAACGCTCGTACCTTGACGTTGGAGGGTGACCAGCCCGTGTGTTCGGCGATCTCCGCCGTCGACCAGCCCTCGCCGTGCAACAAGAGCAGCAGGAAGCGATCGTTGGCCGGCAACCGCGCCAGCAGGCGCTCGGCGTCCAGTCGGGCGTCGATGCTGCCGGGCTTGGCCGG